>JALSHD010000161.1 GCA_026982395.1 Chromatiales bacterium
GGGTGATCGTCGCCTCCCTGTTCGAACGGCGCGCCGCCGGACTGTACCACAACACCGCCGTGGTGCTGGAGCGGGACGGCACCCTGGCCGGCCGCTACCGAAAGATGCACATCCCCGACGACCCCGGCTATCACGAGAAGTACTACTTCACCCCGGGGGACCTAGGATTCACCCCCATCGACACCTCGGCGGGAAGAGTGGGGCTGCTGATCTGCTGGGACCAGTGGTTCCCCGAGGCGGCGCGCCTGATGGCCCTCGCCGGGGCCGAACTGCTGCTCTACCCCACCGCCATCGGCTGGGATCCCGCCGACGATGCCGCCGAGCAGCAGCGCCAGCTGGAGGCCTGGATCACCGTGCAGCGCGGCCACGCCATCGCCAACGGCCTGCCGCTGCTGGCCTGCAACCGTACCGGCCTCGAGCCGCACCCCGACGGCTGCAGCGGCGGGATCCGGTTCTGGGGATCCAGCTTCGTCTGCGGGCCACAGGGGGAGCTGCTGGCCCAGGCGAGCCCCGATCGGGCACAGCTGCTGATCGCCGAGATCCAGCCCCGACGCAGCGAACAGGTACGGCGCATCTGGCCCTTCCTGCGCGACCGGCGCATCGACGCCTACCGGGATCTGCTGCGGCGCTACCGGGACGACAGTTGACCATGCAGAACCGTTGGCTGAACTGTTTCCCCGCCCTGCAACCCATCGCCGATCCACACTGGCTGGCGGCGGTCGAGGCCGCAAGAGAGATAACCCTGCCGGCGGGCACCACCGTATTTCGCGACGGCGATCCCTGCCGCAGCTATCTGCTGGTGCTGGAGGGTTCCGTGCGAGTACAGAAGGTCTCCGAAAGCGGCAAGGAGATCGTGCTCTACCGGGTCGAGGCAGGCCAGACCTGCATCCTCACCACCTCCTGCCTGCTGGCCGATGACGACTATCTCGCCGAGGCGATAACCGAGACCGAGGTCAGCGCCGTCGCCATCCCCACCACCCGGTTTCACGACGCCCTGTCCCACTCGGCGGAATTTCGCAAATTCGTGTTCCACTCCTACGGCAAACGCATCGCCACCCTGATGGCGCTGGTGGAGGCACTGGCCTTTGGCCGCATGGACGCCCGACTGGCCCACCGCTTGCTGGATATCAAACACACCCGCGGAGAAATTTCTGTTACCCACTACGAACTGGCTGCTGATCTGGGAACCGCCCGAGAGGTCATCAGCCGGCTGCTGAAAGATTTCGAGCGCCATGGCTGGATTAGACTGCACCGGGGCCGCATAGAGATTCTTGACCCACAGGCCTTGCGCCTGGTCGAGAAAAAAATGTGACCCGGCAATGAGCGGAAAAAACCTCTGGCTGCTTGTTTTTTTCGGCACACTGATCTGGTCAGCCATCAACCCCCACGACTATTTCATCTGGTTTCTGGAGGTCTCCCCTGCCTTGGCCGGGTTTGCTGTTTTAACGCTGACCTGGCGGCATTTTCCGCTCACTCCGCTGGTTTATTGGCTGATCCTGATCCACAGCATCATCCTGATGGCAGGAGGCCACTATACCTATTCAGAAATGCCCCTGTTTGAGTGGTTCAAGGAGATTTTTGATCTGCAAAGAAACAACTATGACAAAGTGGGACATTTTGCACAGGGATTTGTACCCGCCATGATCGCCCGGGAAATTTTAATAAGAAAAAAAGTTATCAATGGAAAGGGGTAGTTGAATTTTCTGGTGGTCTGTTTCTGCCTGGCGCTCAGTGCATTTTATGAGTTGATCGAGTGGTGGGTGGCTGTTCTGTCCGGCGATTCGGCAACGGCATTTCTGGCAACCCAGGGGTATGTCTGGGATACCCAGTCGGACATGCTGCTGGCTTTGATTGGTGCTATCGCATCACTACTGACGTTAAATAAAATACATGACCGCCAGTTGACTGTTTTTCAAAAAACATAAGATCCGGATTTGCTTGCTCATTTGAAAATTGCAAAAAGAAGGGGGGCATTGCCCCCCCAAAGCCTTATCACCGGCTCTTGGGAAAATGATTCAGGGCACTTCCATGGCTCCCATATCGTTGACAGAACCACGTGACGCATTTTTCTGATGACGCACATACCTTCTTGTTACCGGATATTCGGCAGGAGTGCTTTGTGCGGTTCCCTGGATCAACCCGGTGTTGAGTGGCTCCAGAGTATTCTGATCAATTGGAGGGGGAGCACCGGCAGTATTCAGCAGATTGTCCTTCCCGTTCAATCTTGGGACATTGGTAGTTCCCCTGTAGCACTCTCGTATGGACTCTGAATCATTCCAGGTCCCGGTTATCCAGTTCCTGCCAAAATTGATGGTGCCCCTGTTGGTTTCATCCAGACAGAAGTGGGACAGCGTACTGCTTCGCTCTCCCGTGAAATAAACTATGTTGTTGAACATCTCCACCACCTCCCTGGAGGGTGATGTGGCATTCCTGTTCCCCAGATAGAACAACCGGAATCTCCACAGGTCGCTCCGGTCCTGCTCGATGGATATCGTGTTGTTATAAAAATAGAGCGTGCCGGCTCGGGACAGTGCCGGGTCGTTGTCGCTGCCGTAGTGAACAATGTTCCCCGCCTCGGTCTGGCTGCCAACATGCTTGAAAAAATTACCATACACATAGGTCTTGCGGTAGCTGGCCTCGGCCGCCCGCACTTTTGACAGACGCCCGGGGTCAATCGCTTCACCATTGGCCGCCGCCCAGTCGCGATACTCCTGTTCAATGTACCAGGGGGCAGCATCCTCTACCTCCACAAGGTCCAGTGCACGGCTGCCGCCGTTGTCAAACCAGTTGTAGCGGATGATGGAGCCGGCCGTCCGCTCTTTCAGCGTCGCACCGCCAGAGCCGGGAACGTTTGCCCCGAAACGGTTGTACTGGTATATCACTCCGATCGCCTGGATATACATCCCGTGCTCCCGGTAGCTGCCTTGCTGGCTATGACGATGCAGGTAATTACCCTCAATGAGCAGGTTGCGGGTCAGATGCGCTTCGTTGTACCCCTGGGACATGGTGAATATCCCGTTGCCACAGTTCTCCAGCTCGTTGTTGCGGATCACGACGTTGTCCGCCGCCTGAATACGGATGCAGGCAGCACCGTTCTCATACCGGGCACTGCTGCCGTTCATGCGCCGGTAGCTGAATGTGGGCTTGGCGTTACGGATGTGCAGCCCTTCAATGACGATGTTATGCACCTTGAGGTCGTAGTCGCGGTTGTAGAGCATAACCATCGCCAGACCCTCCATGGGAGCATAACGGCCATAGCCGTCGGCATCGTCACGATCGTTTGCCGCACCATCACCGTCCAGTACAGGGCGATCACCGTTGGGGCCGGCAACGCCGCAGAGCCGAATGGGATTGGCCTCGGTGCCGCTGGTGCGGATCACGATCTTCTCGCGGTAGGGCTCGCTGCGGTAGTGAATACGCACCGTGTCACCCGGACCCAGAATATCCCACGGAACATCGGAAATAGTTGTGTAACTCTGCCCCGGGCCTACCGGGTAGTCGTTGCCGCTGCCAGTGTGAATACACGGACTGGCTTCAGAAAAAACAGACTCATTGATGACAAATTTCGACTCGTCATCCTCTATACTGACCAGTATACCGGCCTCTTTTTGGCAGGAAATCAGAACCAGCGCTACAAAGAGCACTGATATCAATCGACCAAAACACAGTCTGTCAATCATGGTATTTACCCTGGCCCGTCTTGTTACCGTTGTCAGGGAGACGGGACTTACCCCTGGGACAATATCGTACAGTTGCGCCATCTGTTCCGTGACAAGGTTCTCATTGCTGCAAGCAAGAATGGAATCAGAACCGTGATTGAAGCAACTGCATGCCCCCTGAACCCGCATCCTTTAACCCGCACGGCATGGCTATTCCCGGTTGTTTCATTCCGCGTCCTGTTTATATCGGCCACGGGCAGACTGGCTTGAGGGAAATGGTTCCCGGTTAAGGGGTTAATACCCACAACGGGGCAGGAAGCTGTTCCGAAGTGGAATAAATTCGCTCACCGCAAGCGCCAAAAGCCAGCGCCTCCCCCTGAAGAAGTGAATGGGTGGCTATCCTTCCTGGCGGGCGGGAAAATGCCTGCGCCCAGCTCATCCCCGGATTACGAACAAACAGCAGGATGCTACGGTAGGTCATTACCACTGCTGTTGTTCCGTCTGGCGAAATATCCATCGCAGTAGGGGCATCACCCAGCTTGCCCAGCACGGGATTGGCAAAAATGTCAGCCAGTGAAGGCTGCGGCAAACCAACAATGGAGGTAATTCGCCGGGCTGTCTGTATCTTCCCGGTTTCGGGAAATAGCGGCAGCTCGTAGAGCTGCGGTGGATGATCCCGCTTGCTCAAAATGAGAATACGCTCTCCCAGCACATCAACCGCAAGTGATTCAGCATCACGAGGTCCGTCTTCATAGTTGAACTCGATGGTTCGGGCTACATGAGTGGATACAGTTCCCGGCATTTCCGGCTCATGCACAAAATGGAGATAATATCGCTCTCTTTTTCCCCGATTGTCACCGATATCTGCAATCAACAGGTAGGGTTTTTCTCTCCAGATGAAGGAGGCCATATCTTCCCAGTCCCGATTCTTGACACCATCAATCTTCAACTGCCCCTTATTGGAGCCATCGATACCGGCGGCGTACAATACCGGAGGATTTCCACCGTCATTCAACACCCACAATAGAGCATCATCCCGGCGTGATGCAGCCAAGCCGCTGGCCTCGGTTATCATTCGGTTTTCCAGTTCTCCCAGCTGTTGTGACTGATATCCGGGAGACATTGAGAAACCACCAGGCAAAACAGCACTCCCCTGTTCTGCCCGGGCTGACTCTTCAGTTCCGGTTTTCAACCCCACTACCATGGAGCGACCGGAACAGCCAACCAGAAGCATTCCCAGCACAAAAACAACCAACGGTTTCATGACCTGACCGGCGCAGACTCTAGTGTCCGGAAAAGGGTTTTTCACAGCTTTTCGCATTTTCCGTATATTTGAACCCCGAAAACCGAAATAGTATAATCAGTTACAGTGGATCCATCAGGGTTCATCATTCACAGGATACCACCGGAGATATAATAATGGATATCATGAAATTGGGTGCCTCACTTCTCATGGACAAGCTTGGCGGAGGTGATGGCAATCTGGACAGTATTACCTCCGCTCTCGGCGGTCTGCTTTCCGATAACAACGGGAATCTTGATCTGGGCAGTATTGTATCCGGCCTGCAGGAAAAGGGGCTTGGTTCCGTAGTGGAGTCCTGGCTGGGGGACGGGGATAACGAATCCATCTCGGCTGATCAGGTCAAAGAGTTGTTCGGCAGCGAAAAGGTTTCTGAAATAGCTTCCCAACTGAACACTGATGAAGGGAGTGTGCTTGATGGCCTCTCCGAGGCGCTGCCGCAAATTCTGGACAAGTCCAGCAGCGGCGGTTCTCTGCTCGACTCAATCGGTGGTATCGATGGCGTCATGAATATGGCCAAAAAACTGTTCTGAACAGCAGTCGTCCAAATACACTCTGGCAGCACCTGCCAGAGTGTATCTCAAGGTTTCATTCACAAAATATGCTTCAGCATCATCTGCCTGATGCGTCCTATGGCTTTGGCCGGGTTCAGCCCCTTGGGGCACACTTCCACACAATTCATGATACTGCGGCAACGAAACAGCCGGTAAGGTCCCTCCAGTTCACTTAGCCGTTCTGCGGTGGCCTGATCGCGGCTGTCGGCCAGAAAGCGCCAGGACTGCAGCAGGGCTGCAGGACCACGGAAACCATCCGGGTTCCACCAGAATGAGGGACAGAAGGTGGTACAGCAGCCGCACAGGATACATTCGTACAGACCGTCCAGCCTGTCGCGCTGTTCAGGAGTTTGCAGACGTTCCACTTCGGGCTCGGGATCATGGGCCACCAGATACGGCTTGATTGAGCGGTAGTGCTCGAAAAAACGATCCATATCCACTACCAAATCCCGGATAACCGGCATGCCGGGCAGTGGACGCACCTCTATCGGTTGTTTGAGACTGGCCAGCGGAGTGATACAGCCCAGTCCGTTGCGCCCGTTGATGTTTATGGCATCCGAGCCACAGACACCTTCCCCGCAGGAGTGGCGAAATACCAGGGTTTCATCCTGCTCCTTGATGCGCAGCAAGGCATCACGCAGCATCATGCTTGGGTCAATGCCTTTTAGCTGATACTCCTGCATGTAGGGTCCGCCGTTGACCTCCGGATTATATCGGTAGATTGAGAAGCGCATGTGTTTAATAGACTCTGGGCTTGGATGGAAATGAGTCGACAGTCAGCGGTTTGGTGCGCACCGGCTTGTAATCCAGCCGGCGCCCCTGTTTGAAAAACAGACTGTGTTTGAGCCACTGTTCGTCATTCCGCTCGGGGAAGTCGATACGCGAATGCGCACCACGGCTCTCCTCGCGGGCGAGAGCGGAGCAGACGGTGGCAATGGCAACTTCCATCATGTTTTCCAGCTCCAGCGCTTCGATGCGAGCGGTATTGAAAATTTTGCTGTGATCCGTCAGTACGGCGTTCTGCAACCGCTGTTCCAGTGCAAGCACCCGTTCAACCCCCTCTGCCAGCACATCTTTGGTACGAAATACCCCGCAGTAATGTTCCATTGTCTGCTGCAGTTCGCGCCGCAACTGGGCTACCGATTCACCGTCACACCGCTTATCCCAGCGGGCAAGACGGCCGAGGGCCCGTTCAATGCTCTCCTCGTTGAGGGGAAGATGATAGCGGCTGTGCTGCAAATGATCTGCAATATGGTTAGCCGCAGCCCGACCAAATACGACAATATCCAGCAACGAGTTTCCTCCCAGACGGTTGGCACCGTGCACAGAAACACAGGCGCACTCTCCGGCGGCATAGAGGCCGGGTATGGCCTCCTCGGGACCGAGAGAGAAAGGAGCCACAACCTGACCATCACGATTGGTGGGAATTCCGCCCATGGTATAGTGGGCGGTAGGAAATACCGGAATAGGTGTGTTTGCCGGATCCAGATGCAGAAAGGTCCGAGCCAGCTCGCGGATCCCGGGCAATTTTCTGGCCACCACCCCCTCGCCAAGATGATCGACCTTGAGCAGCACATGATCGCCCTGCGGACCACAACCGCGTCCCTCCCGCACTTCGGTGGCAATCGCCCGGCTGACCACATCACGACTGGCCAGATCCCTGGCGTTGGGAGCATAGCGCTCCATAAAGCGCTCACCTTCCTTGTTGATCAGATAGCCGCCCTCGCCCCGCGCGCCCTCGGTAATCAGCATCCCCCTGCCAGCAATGCCGGTGGGATGAAACTGAAAAAACTCCATATCCTGCAGCGGGATCCCAGCGCGCAGTACCATCCCCATCCCGTCGCCGGTATTGATTCTGGCGTTGGTATTGGTGCGAAAAATCTGCGCGGCTCCACCTGTAGCAAGCAGGGTACATCTGGCCTCGATAATAATCGGCTCACCCGTGGAAATCTCCAGTGCCACCGCACCAAGAATAATTCCATCACCATTGCTGATCAGATCGATGGCGAAATACTCGTCGAAGAAGTGGGTACGGGCCTGAATGTTCTGTTGATAGAGGGTATGCAAAATGGCATGGCCGGTCCGGTCTGCGGCAGCACAGGTGCGGGCAGCTTGTTCACCTCCAAAATTCTGGCTCTGACCGCCGAAGGGACGCTGATATATCTTACCGTTATTCTGCCGTGAAAAAGGTACACCGGCATGCTCTAGCTCGATAACCAGATGAGATGCGGCACGGCACATATACTCAATGGCATCCTGATCACCCAGATAGTCACTCCCCTTGACCGTGTCATACATGTGCCAATGCCAGTTATCGGGCAAGGCGTTGGCCAGGGCCGCATTAATTCCACCCTGTGCCGCTACCGTGTGCGAACGGGTCGGGAACACCTTGGAAACCACTGCCACACTGGCTTCCACCCGTGCCAGTTGCAAGGCGGCGCGCAAACCACCGCCGCCGGCACCAATCACCAGCACATCAAACTTGCGCTTGCGCAAACTGCTCATGCAGGCACCACTTGCTGCATAAGCTGCAGTATCCAGGCTGCCATCGCCAGCAACAGCACCATCATCGACAGACGCAACGCAAAACGAATCCACACCGGCCTGACATAATCCATAAACAGATCCCGCATGCCCACCCAGGCATGTGCCAACAAGGCCACAAAGAAAAGAATGAAAGCTGTTTTTACCATTGGCTGCGCCACCCATGCACGCCAGTGCTGGTAATCGGACGGCGGGTCAAATACCAGGTGGGTGGCAAACCAGATGATGAACAGCGCCAGATAGCCTGCACTGATACGCTGCAGCTCCCAGGTTCGCAACCCGCCGCTGGGAACTCTCACCAGACAGCTACCGCGGCAATTAACAGCATTGCCAGCCCGGCTCCGATAGCCAGTCTGGCACTGAATCGTGCCTGCTCCCGCTCTACCCCAATTTCCATATCAAGCAACAGATGGCGAATCCCGGCGAACAGGTGATGAGACAAAAACCAGATCCAGGGAATCAACAACAGCTTGAACGAAATCCGGGAAAACAGCGAACTTACCAGAGCAAAGCCCTCCGCGCTCTGCAGGGAGAGTCCGAACAGATAGAGCACAACCGGCAAAGAGACAAACAGCATGACTCCGCTGATGCGATGGCCAATAGAAACCAGCGCAACGATCGGAAACCGGATCCTGGTCAGTTCAAGGAATACAGGTCTGCTATTATTGCTGTTCACAGGCTTTAATTATACAAAAACACCAGTTCACTATATACCAATACCACAGGAAAACAATCAAGATGAATAGCGAATGGCAGGATTTTCTCGACAGCGCCGGGGCGCAGATTGAAAATGGTATTGTGCAGCCTCTCGACTCGCCGCAACAGGAGGCAAAAACCGTCTCCGGGCAGACCAGTATCACTGCGCTTTCTCACTTGGGACTGATCCGGATTAGCGGCGAAGATGCCACTGATTTCCTTCAGAACCAGTTTACAAATGATGTCCGCGAAGTCACGGACAACAGCAGTCAGATCAGCGCCTGGTGCAGCCCAAGGGGTCGTGCCCTGGCCTGCTTCCGGCTATTCAAAATGGCCGGGGACTACTACATGCTTTTACCCCGTGCCCTGGTCCCACCCATCCGGGAGCGGTTGAGCAGATACGTCCTGATGTCCAGAGTCTCGCTGGAAGAGAGCAGCGACAGATTCGCCACCATGGGGATTGCAGGCCCACAGGCGGAAGCTCTGCTCAACGAACTGTTTGACACCCTGCCTGCCGGGGTAAATGAAATAATTCATCCGACTGGTTGCACACTGCTCAAGATACCGGGCTCCTCTCCCCGTTTTGTCATTGTTGGAGAAGCTGCCAGATTGATTCCTCTGTGGTTGACCCTGAGCACCAAGACTCAACCGGCAGGAAGCAACAGCTGGCGTCTGCTCGACATCCAGGCCGGGCTACCTGCCGTTTACCCGGAAACCGTTGAAGCCTTCGTGCCACAAATGCTCAACCTGCAGGCGGTGGGCGGACTCAGCTTTACCAAGGGATGCTACCCCGGCCAAGAGGTGGTTGCGCGAATGCAATATCTCGGTAAACTGAAACGCCGTATGTATCGGGCCACCGTGAATACCGATACATTTCTGATGCCGGGGGATATATTGCATATTGCCGGCAGTGATCGCAATACGGGCAAAATCGTCGATGCGCAACCCGCCGCACTGGGGAGGTATGAACTGTTGGCAGTAATCGAAATCGATTCTGTTGAAACCGCGCAGAAAATCTGTCTGGAAAACAGCAATGAAGCTGTTCTGGCATTTACCGATCTGCCCTATACAGTAGCGTAATGATTCACCACAGAGGACACTGAGGGGTAGTATTCAGGATATTTCCACGTTCCCGGTTATTCCCGGTTGTTTGGTTCCTCTGAAACTGGCTGTTTGTACCAAGATAAAACCGCATACGAAGCGACTATTCGGACTGTGCCAGCTCTTTCTGAATGCTGGCAAAACTCCGCATCCAGGGGCGATATTTTCGCCAGGCGCTCGGCAGCTTCCCGAGTGCAGCCAGCGCATCCGCTTTGTTGCTATATGAGTTGTAGACCAGTGCGTACCAGTCCTTTCCTTCCCGTTTGGTTCGGAAGTACACAGCGCCATCCGCCGGGCCATGCAAACGAATAAAGTCCTGGATGGTATCCTTGTTTCTTCCCGCAAGCAGTTGCAGAGTGAAATGCCGGGGGTTTTGCCGGCGTAACCAGTCAATATCCTGCTCATCCTTTGGCATGGTGTTGGAGGACGCCGCCCGGTGCTTTGGAATATTGGCCAGATCCGCCAACAGGATACGAATATTCCCGATACGTCTTACCCAGGGCGAACTGCCGTTGAGTTTTTTGGACAACCCGGTCGCGGCTTCATTGGCTGACCTGAAATCAGGATAGACACCGGAAACCAGTGAGTACCAGTCTTTACCTTGGCTCAATCCACGAAAATAGGCCAACTTGCCTTTCAGCTGGTGACGCTGCACGAACTCGATGATATCCGCCTCGCGCCCGGACCCCATCAATTGAACTGTGTAGTAGTTCGGATTCTGGGTCATCAACCACTCTTCCTGATAAATTTCACCAACAGAGGCGTTGGCAACAACTTCCGATGCAGAAGCCGACCTTTCAACCCGGGCTACAGCAGCAGGTTCGACACGAAATGTTCTTATTTTGGAGCTGCCACCAGCCGCGTTGGTAACCCGCACTGTCCAGGTGTCCTCCTTCATGCCGGTGGTAACAAATATTTGAATCTCCTGCGGGCTTTTTACGATAACCTGATCCGCATCCAGCTCCTTGACTCTCCCGGTCCACCCGACCGTAACGCGGCTGGTGGCATCAAAACCGGAGCCGCGCAAAGTGACTGCCTGCCGCTCCCATGAAGGCACAACCGGATTGGGTAAGACTGCCTTGATAACGGGAATGGCCAGGGAAACCACCTCGGAGTCCTGCTGCGCAGCAGCAGGAATTTCCACAACCGGTTCCGGCTTGACGCCAGCCTCGGTTTTTTGCCCCTCGGGCCAGCCTTTAAGACGCGGCACCGAATCCGGTTCGGATTCAACACCGTTTTCAGGAGAAGCCCGCCCGGCTATGGCAAGCTCGGTCTCCTCGTTGAAGCCGGAAGGGGATGACTCATGCACCGGCTTGTTCCGCACCAGTATAATTGTCTCATCTCCATCCTCTTCGCTGGAGGAGGAAACAGGCAACGAGTGTTCTTCAAGCTCCAGTTCGGCCAGTTCGGGCTGCTCATCCTCACCGCCCAGCAAAACCACCAGGAAGGTCAGTACAACCACTGCCACTCCCCCTGCAATCGCCAGCGGAAACCACTTTTCCCTGTCAGCAAACAGGGCCAGCTGGCCGCGCTGGGGCTCTTCGCCACTCATCTCCATCAGGGCCTGATGGGCAAGTTCATTGATGCGGGCCGGATTACCATGCGCCCCCTTGTGAATCATTTTCACCAGCTTGGCAGAAAACGGAAGATCAGTTTGCAGACCCGCGACCTTCATCCTGTAACGGAGATAGGCATCAGTCTGCTCCTCGGTGAACAGCGGCATCTCCATGGTCTGGGTAATGCGATCGCGCAGCGGAGCAATTGAGGGCGTAGCCAGTAGTTCATTGATGGCAGGTTCACAGAACAGAACAATGCGCAGCAGTTTGCCATCCGGGCCATCAAGCTCCGCAAGCTCCAGCAAGGCCATCAATGCTTCTATCGAAAGCCGGTGGGCATCATCAATCAACAGCAGAGCCTGGCGGTTATCCGATGTGGAGTTCAGTTTTTTTGCCAACTCTTCCGTATTTTCCGGAATGGAGGGAAACCCAAACCCCCTGGCAATACACTCAAGCAGGCGCCCGGCGCCCATGCCGTACTCCGCATCCACCCTGCCACTTTGCATCTCTTCCCGGACGGAAACAAGAAATTGCTGGAGCAGGGTGGTCTTGCCACTCCCCTGTTCTCCCGTGACAACCAGCAGCAGATCGCTGTACTGAACCAGATGGCGCAACATGTCCAGACGCTGGCTGATAGCGGGATCAGAAAAGAAAAATGTGTCATCCACCACCGGGGTAAACGGTGCCTGCTGCAATTTGAAATAGTCAAGATAGGGATAGCTGCCGGTGCCAATGGGCATATTTTTCTCCATTATCACATTTGATTCAGAGCACTGTAATCCCGGCAATAATGATATGCCGGGTTGATAAAAGCCTGGTCATGATCCTGTTCCAAGGATGCAACTGTCGTCAACCACACATCCCCTATACTGACAACGCCCCGTCAACCATAATCAAAAAATGGTTTATGTGATGTGTGGATTAAAAAGCCGTTCATACTCGGCAATGGCAAACCGGTCGGTCATCCCGGCAATGTAGTCCGCCACAGCCCTCGCCCTGCCGCTGCTTCCGCCCTCCTGCTCACCTTCCCACAGGTTGATTCGGGCCTCATCGGGCAGCAGTGCGGGATCATTCATAAACTCGTCAAACAGTGCGTGGATAATTCGCCTGGCCTTGGCCGTCATCCGGTGCACCCGGTAGTGGCGGTACATGTTTTTCCGCAAGAACCGTTTGAGCTGAAGGCTTTTCTCTTTCATCCCGTCGCTGAAACCGATTAACGGCCCGGAACAGGCACGCACTGCCGAAACATCTACTGGGTCATACTCTGCCAGTCGCGCCTGGCTGGTTTCAACCAGATCCACGACCAGGTGGTTAATCATGCGCCGGACAATTTCATGACTAACCCGGCGACCGTTAAGCTGGGGGAACAGCTCCCGTACCTGCCGGTGATGCTCATCAAACAGGGTGATCTCGTCCAGCTGTTCCAGTGTAATGAGTCCGGCACGCAAACCATCGTCCACATCGTGGTTATTATATGCAATCTCATCGGCTACGTTGGCCACCTGGGCCTCAAGAGAGGGCTGTTGCTGATGCAAAAAACGTGTGCCCAATTCACCCAGTTCCCCGGCATGATGCAGTGCACAGTGCTTGAGAATCCCCTCGCGCGTTTCAAAGGTGAGGTTCAGTCCGGGGAACTCGGCGTAACGCTGTTCCAGTTCATCCACGACCCGTAACGACTGCAGGTTGTGCTCAAAACCGCCGTAGTCGCGCATACAGTCGTTAAGCGCATCCTGGCCGGCATGACCAAAAGGGGTGTGGCCCAGATCGTGGGCCAGCGCGACAGCTTCGACCAGATCTTCATTGATGCCCAGCACCCGGGCAATCGAGCGGCCTATCTGCGCCACTTCAATGGAGTGTGTGAGCCGGGTGCGGAACATGTCCCCTTCATGATTGACAAACACCTGGGTTTTGTACTCCAGGCGGCGAAAAGCGGAACAGTGGACAATACGATCCCGGTCACGCTGAAATTCACCCCGGTATCGGGGGGAACTTTCCGGATAGCGGCGCCCCCGCGACTCGGCATCGCTTACCGCGTAGGGCGCCAGCACTACTTCACTCCACCGCCGACAGCGAGATGGGCCTCCAGCGTCTGCTTCAGCATCGCCGGATCATAATCGGAACAGACCACCGATTCACCAATGGCCCGGGGCAGAACCAGATGAATCTTGCCGCCTGCCACCTTTTTATCCACCGCCATCAGTTCCAGAAACTGGTCACAGTGCAGATCAGCGGGTGCGCGGGTCGGCAGGCAGGCTTTGTCGATCAGGTTGTCAATACGCGCTACGTCCTGCTCACCAAGCCAGCCGAGACGCTGTGACAGGTCGGCCGCCATCAGCATGCCGGTTGCCACAGCTTCACCATGCAGCCAACGGCCATAACCGACACCTGTCTCGATAGCATGTCCGAAGGTGTGGCCCATATTCAGAATGGCACGGATACCACTCTCCTTCTCATCCGCTGCCACTACTTCGGCCTTGTCCTCGCAGGAGCGGTGGATGGCGTAAATCAGCGCCTCAGCATCCCGCGCCAGCAGCCGCTCCATATTCTCCTCCAGCCAGCTGAAGAATCCGGCATCCTGGATCAGGCCATATTTGATGACTTCAGCAAGGCCGGCACTGAACTGGCGTTCATCCAGCGTATCGAGTACGGCGATATCGGCAATAACACAGCGAGGCTGATGGAAAGCACCAATCATGTTTTTACCTAGCGGATGGTTGACCCCGGTCTTGCCACCAACGGAAGAGTCCACCTGCGCCAGCAGTGTGGTGGGAATCTGGATGAAATCCACTCCCCTTTGATAGCAGGCTGCAGCAAACCCGGTAATATCTCCCACCACGCCACCCCCAAGAGCTACCAGAGTGCATTTACGATCAAAGTGCTTCTCCAGCAGCGCATCGAAAATGATATTCAGTGTTTTCAGGGTCTTGTATTGCTCCCCGTCAGGCAGAATAACCGACTCGCAGCGGTAGTCGGCAAATGCCTTCAGAGCCTGCTCCAGATAAAGAGGGGCAACCGTTTCATTGCTGACAATCAACACCTGTTCACCTGCAATGTACGGTGTTACCAGCTCCGCCCTGCCCAGCAGATCTGCACCGATGAAGATGGGATAACTGTGGTCACCCAGATCGAGGTGGATTGTTTTCATGATAGAGTCACACATATAAAATGGTTGATGGCTATCTATGATAGCTCTAATTTCTTCTCTGATCAGCTTTTACTAATCCGAAGGGTGATTAGTAAGTCGGGAACTTCAACTATCAGCGCCGGCCACCACCTCTTTGAAACCGCTCTGCTTCTCATGCTACCTTGACAGGAAATATCTATTGGGCATCTCTAAAAATAGTAATTTTTTCGCGAGAGCAAGGAAGCCCCGTGCGCAGAACCGCAGTATATAAGGAGATAGATGAGGATTCGAGCACGGGGCTGACGCCGCTGTCGCGGAAAAAGTGCATTTTTAGAGGTACCCTGTTCCTGATTTGGATTACTGTTGAGCATGCCATGAACAATGGAAAAACTCCCGGCCGGAATACTCCCTGTCCCTGTGGCAGCGGCAAGAAATACAAACGCTGCTGTGGCTCCGACAACGGGTTACCAAAAACAGAAAAAACACCGGCGACCAGTGACGCCAGTCGCCGGTGTGGAGAGTGTTCCCTCTGCTGCGAAGGGTGGGTAAAAACCCGGGTCCTGGGGCACTCCATCGATCTGGGACAACCCTGCCCCTATAGCTCGGGGCACAACTGCACTATCCATCAGACCCGTCCGGAGGATCCCTGCCGGATCTTTTTCTGCGGATGGGCCGAGAGAAACAGTCCGCTCCCGGAATGGATGCGTCCGGACCGGTGCGGTGTGATTGTCCTTACCGGTCGTTCAAAATGGCGGGGGATGGATGTGGATATTCTGGTTTCGGCGGGTTCCGACCCCGCCGAGACACTTCTTGACTGGTTCAAGAAGAATTCGCTTGCTGCACGACGCCCGTTTATCTTCCAGATAAAAGAGGCCTGGTTTGGATTCGGACCACCAGCATTCCAGGCCGAGATCGCTGCCAGGGCAAGCCGGGGTGAACCGCTGTGGACCTGACCGGTTCCGCCCCGTCTCTCATCAATCCTGACTCCCTGCCCCTCCCTTTAACCCGATAGACGCGAACTATCACAACAATCAAAAAATACTATTTCACTTTAACTGCTGGATTAACGATACTATATTTATAATTAGTCCAAGTCAAAAAAGACCTGTTTACCCAATCACAATAAAAACCGGAGAAACAAAAATGAAAAAATCAGCAATCAGCTCAGTAATCGCAGCAATCATCATCGGCAGCACTGCTGTTGTCGCCCACGCAAGCGGTTACGATCCGGTCGCTCCCAACCGCTATTCAACAACATTGCCGACATATGACCAGGCTGCCAGCATCGAGTACACCGCCCGTCCTGCCGGTTTGGAAGCTCAAGGTCAAGGTTTCCACCCTTTTGCCGCCAATCGCTACACCTCTCTTTCCAGCGCTGCCGGTGAACAAAAAGAGGGGCGAAATGTAGCCATCGGCTATGAAGGGGGCAGCTTTAACCCCTTTGCGCCAGACAGATATACCAAATAGTCACTCATCCGGCCTCCCCGCGGAATCAGGATAACCCCGCGGCAGGCCGGTCTTTTCCAAAACAGGTACTATTGTCTCTCTACTTTTCCCAGGCAAAGTCATACCGCAGACCAACAGCAAACACGCTGCTGTCGTCCCCGGGAGTAACAGCAGTATTGCCGTTGGATGAGGTGTGGGGCGCGGAAACATAACCGTAGGAACCATTGGCACCATTGTCCAGCGCCGAGTAGAGGGCGTACAGTTCTACGTTGGAAGCAAGCCGTTGAGACACCCCAAGGGCATAATAGCTGGCGCCGGTATCAGCCCCACTGTCATTCTCATCCGCCATCGCATAGGCAAACTTGAAAGTGGTATTTGCTATCCTGTGGGAGGCGGCCAGATAATAGGCATTGCGGGAATCAACATCATCTCCCGAGAGTGATTCCGCCATGCCTGTGACCGTAGTCGCATCGGTAAGCGCGTAGCTGAGCGCCACCTTGGTTGCGGCAAGATCGTCACCCGCAGTTCCCCGGCCATCCCAGTCATGGGAAAGAGAGGCGTAGAGGGGGCCCTGGCTGTAGTTCAACTGGGCACCCCAGTCGTTGGTGCTGTCATCACGTTCGTCAGCACCATACTGGAGATGCCAGCTCAGCCCGTTGATGTTGGGACCGAAATAGAGCAGGCTGTTGCCGATACCCCCGTCAAAATAGCCATTTGCCGTATTACCCATAATTGCGCTGTAATCGGCGATGGTGTTACCAAACATATCGAGGTGATTGGTGGACGTTTTCCACGGCCGGCCCTGATAACCCAGCGCTACGATTCCCCACTCCTCCCCTGACAGGCCAACCCAGCCATCCCGGCCACCGCCCAAAAGGCTGTCATCACCCGCACCGCCACCCGCATCCAGTCCAACAAACATGTCAAACAGATAAACGGCACTCAAGCCGGAGTCAAGACTCTTCGAGCCCTTGATCCCGAATGCTGAATGGTTGTTACTCACTTCCGTGGTGCTGCGGCTACCGTTGTCGAGAGCCTCGACAGCCACGCCGGCGGAACCATAGATGGTCATGCTGTCGGCTTGGGCTGCAAAGGGGGCAGCCAGCACGTTACAAACTGCAAGGGAAAGAATAGTCTTTGAACGTTTCATTATTGTCCTCCTTTAAGCTCGACTGGAAAGCGCCCACTACTGATGCAAACCGCTCATCCTTCGTACTCCAGGCCTGATGGCGGCATACAACCAGGGCGCAACAACGGAAAGAACTCAATCAGTTCCGTCCGTTCCCGAACTAATTCGACTCGTCGCCATAAAACTTTAATGGGGAACGTTCGGTTTCTCTTGGGTTTCCGGGAGGGGTGACAAAAAAGCAACGCAAACAGGACGCAGCCTGAACCAAAATATATTTTGAATAGTTCGCAGCAAGCTGCCTCGTATGTGGCAGCCTTTACACGAATCAGAAGGAGGATACGATCTCTCGCACCACTTTACGGATATTACGCCCACCGGTTTCCACTTTCAGATCGGCAATTTCGTTATATAGTGGTTCCCGTTCAACCAGAATCTCCTGCAATCTGGCTCGCGGATCCTGTGTCTGCAGCAACGGACGTTTCTTGTCCCGCGCCGTGCGTTGCAGAAGGAGATCAATGGAAGCATAAAGATAAACAACAAACCCCCGTTGCCGGAAATGGCGCCGGTTGACCGGATCCAGCACAGCTCCACCACCGGTGGCAAGCACAATACCGGGACGCCGGGTCAATTCATCTATGACCTTGCTCTCCCGGCGTCGAAAACCCTCCTCACCTTCCAGCTCGAAAATCAGTGGAATATCAACGCCAGTGCGCTTTTCAATCTCTTGATCACTATCCACAAAGGTCTTATCAAGAGCCGCTGCAACCCTGCGTCCGATAGTGGTTTTCCCCACTCCCATCGGGCCAACAAGAATAATTCTGTCCGGTTTTTCCATGAGCACATGATAGTGCAAACAAGGCGGGGAAGATCAAGTCTTTCGGCCCAAATTACCAATCCAGCGGCATTATCAGCTGTTGCATACCGGAAAAATCAATCAGCAAACCTTTCAGAACTTTTTTATTGTAATCTTCCCCAACCAACCTTTCTCACAATTTCTCGTTTACCGGAGATGGTCAATGCCGCTCACCTGCCCCGCCACCCGAAATTTGTTAGCCCGGCTACCTCATCTCCATCGTCTCGCGAATAATTTTGGGTGTTACAAAGATCAGCAGCTCTGCCTTGTCATCCACTTTGCGGGTCTGGCGGAATAGCGCCCCAATAACTGGCAGATCACCCAGGAATGGAACTCTGTCAACCTCCTTGCTGCGTGTCTGTTCATAAATTCCGCCCAACACCACAGTATCACCATCCTTGACCAGCACCTGGGTCTTGACCTCTCGGGAGTTGATACTGGGAACGCCGTTGAATACCTGACCAACGCTATCCTTGGTAACATTCAAATCCATTATAATACGGTCATCCGGTGTAATTTGGGGAATCACCTTCAGGCTCAGCACCGCCTTCTTGAATGAGACTGACGTCGCGCCACTTGACGTTGCCTGCTGATAAGGAATCTCGACACCCTGCTCTATCCGTGCCTCACTCCGATTGGATGTAATCACCCGAGGATTGGAAAGAACCTCGCCACGGCCCTCCATCTGCAGGGCAGACAGCTCCATGTCGAGCAGATAGTCTTTACCCAATAGCGCGAGAGCAAATTTTCCGGCCGGATTGACTACCGGAAGATTGACGTTATAGCGATCACCCAGCGCAGGCATCGTTACCGGCAGCGGACTACCCCCACCCTGTATATTATTTATGGCACTATCAACCATAGTACCCGTTCCGCTTGAGGAACCGGTACCGCCTATAATTCCGTTGGCACCGTTTTTTGCCGCTGCGGTAACACCAAACCGGGCTCCCAGATTCCGGCTAAAATCGTTGTTGGCAATAACGATCCGTGACTCAATCATCACCTGGCGAACGGGTATATCCAGTTCAGCCACCTGGGCGCGCATCTTTTGCAGATTCTCATGGGTATCTGTAACCAGAATCCGGTTGGTACGTTCGTCAATGGCTATCGATCCCCTCCTGTTTTCATCCATTTTGAAAAGAGCAGCAAGATCGGACGCCTTGGCATAGTTTACCTGAATGGACTCTCTTACCAGAGGAGCCAACTCCTCCCGCTTTTTCCGGCTCTCCATTTCAAACTTTTCCCGAGCCGCAATCTCCTCTGCGGGAGCTACCAAAATCACATTGCCGCGGCGCCGCTTGTCCAGTCCTTTAGTGTTAAGAATGATGTCCAGCGCCTCGTCCCAGGGAACATTCTTGAGATGCAAAGTGATACTCCCGCCGACACTGTCACTGGCAACAATATTTTGGTCGGTAAAATCCGCAATGATTTTCAGCGCCGCACGGACTTCGATATCCTGAAAGTCAAGCGATAAACGCTCACCTGTGTAACGTTTATGTTTTTTTGAGCTGATTTTGTTTTCCGGTTTTTTTGCCGCGCTGACATTGATAACCATGCGGTTTCCGGAATGATAGGTTTTATATTCATAAGGACCCGAGCTGCTTATAACCAGCTCGGCTCCCTCTCTCTTTGCGTAACCATCCACCGCTGTAACCGGCGTTGCGAAATCGGTAACATCGAAACGGCGCTCCAGATTTTCGGGAAGTTTTACACCGTGAAAATTCACAATAATGCGCTCTCCGATTCTGCGCACATCAGCTACAACACTGTCGCTTGAAAAGGTTATTTCGACCAGACCATCCCCTTTTTTGCTGCGGCGAAAATCAATATGCTTGACGGAATCCACTGCAGTTTCTGCGCTGTTAACTCTGTTTTCATCTGGAATCACCAGCTCCGGTGCTCCCGCTTCCTTTCCCAGCTCCAGATAAATACGATTACCCTCAGCACGCAGGTCATACGGCAAAACGCGAGTGAGTTCAAAGATAAGCCGGGTACGCTCTCGCGCCTCAACCACTTGCATGTTTTTGATTGCGCCCGCAGCAACAAACTGGTTATAGCGCTTTAATCCATTGGATGTTTGTGCAAGATCCAGAATGAGCCGAGGTGGGCTGGATGTGGTAAAACTGGCAGGGCTGGAGGCTGTACTGTCCATTTCCAGAACCAGACTGGCATCTCCGGCGGACTGACCGGAAACCCGAACCTCTTTCAGAACATTGGCAACAGATACGGACCACCCGGTTAAAGAGGTACCGATTATCACAGCCATTATCAACGTCCGAACCCGGCCTGCCCGATGCTTCATTCTGCTTTGTACCATAGTCTGCCCTGTTTCAGTCAATCGTTTCATAGTCATCCCCACCCTTAATCTTTCAAGCTGATCTGGGCCGGCCGCTCCATCCAGCCACCCATGCCATCCGGTATGATTTCTACAAGTTCAATCTTGTCTCCGGTCAACTTCGTCACCCGCCCATGGTTATGCCCCAAATAGTTGTTTTTTCTTACCTGATAAACAATGCCGTCCGGTGCTTGCACCAGGGCCAACAGTTTTCCCGATTTCTGCAAACTCCCCACCATGCGCAAGGTATCGAGCTGATAAGACTCCAGCGTCTCCCGCTCACGTTGCGCATCGGGATGAATAGAATTGTTTTTTCTCTGTTCTTGCAAACGCTGCAAGCTGCTCATTGACAAAAAGGGGTCACGCTGGTCAGAAGCCTGATAGCGAAAACCCTCTTCTTTCGCCATGGGCGGCAGAGGTTTGACTTCCCCCTTTCTTGTTTCCCGAATATCCGCAACATAACTGACCAGGTCGTCAACACTGTCATTTGCACACCCAGTCAACAGCGTCCCGGCAATCAGTAGCAGGGGGATGTACTGTAGTCGATATCCGGAATTGGCTTGCCCGATCATTTTTTCCCCTCCTTCTTCGCTTTCTTGTACTCTGCCTGCTCCTCTTCACTGAGGTAGCGGTAGGTTCTGGCTGTCAGCTCCATAATCAGCTTTGATGATTGTGCGTTGTTATCTTTACGAATGGATATGTTTTGTAATGTGACAATGCGGGAAAGTGCCGCGACATCGCTGATAAAGCTGCCAAACTGATGATAATTTCCGATAACCCGAATCTGAATCGGAAGTTCAGCATAAAACTCCCTAACCTGTTCTTGCTGCGGTTTGAACAGCTTGAACTCCAGCCCGTTACCAATACCAGCCTGAGAGATATCTACCAGCAGTTCGGCAATCTCTGCCTTGCCAGGCAGCTGTTGCAGCATGCTGTTAAACATGTCCCGCATTACCTTGTTCTGTTCCTGGTAAGCATCAAAATTGGAAGCGAGCAACTGCTTCTGCTCCAGCTCCTGCTTTAAACTCGTCTCCATCGAGCGCACTTCGCTCAGTTGCTCAAGCTGGCCATTGATTACAAAAAAATATCCGGCCACCAGCACCACTACTCCCAGTACTGAACTGGCCACCAGCTGCAAATGGCGGGGCCATCCGCAAACGTTACTGAAATCCAGCTCTGCATTTGCCAAGTTAGAAATACTCATCAACCTGCCTCTACCTTGTTTTCATCATGCGCCGTAATATGATTTACCCGCAGTACAAACCGGCTGCTTCGATCACTCGATCGTCTATCCTTGCTTTCAATTACTTCCAGCCGGGGATCACCCACCCATTCAGCACCATCCAGATAACGCATCAGATCCGATACATTGGCATTTGATTGCGCCACTCCCTCAATCTCCAGTACTGTTCCATTCTGCTTCAGCGCGGTAAAGTAGACCCCCCCGGGGACCAGCCTGGCCAACTCATCCAGCATGTGAACAATAGCTGTCCGGCTGGCTTGCAGTTCACCGATGACTTCCATACGCGCCATCAACTGCTGTTTCTCTTTTTTCAGTTCCCTGATGCTGGCGATACTCTTGTCAAGCACAGCGATCTCTTTTTGCAGAAAAGCATTCCGGGTCTGCTGCGCCCCAATCAGATCACTGACATAAAAATATCCCCCCAGGACCATTACTGCCGCAGATACCGTCCAGCCGACTGCAAACAAGGCAAAGCGGCGCTGCTGACCCCTGCGCCGCGCTTCCCGCCAGGGCAATAAGTTTATTTGTTTCATTGGTCAAAACTCCTCAAGGCAAGACCGCAGGCGATCATCATCGCGGGCGCCTCTTTCTCCAGCTTATCTCTGGCTACATTTGAAGAGAGCATCATGGAGGAGAAAGGACTGGCGATTGATGCAGGAATACCGGTCATTTCCGCTACTGTCTCGGCGACACCGGAAATCGTCGCACACTCGCCGGATAACAGAACATGGTCCACATGACTGACTCCGCTGGCGGAGAAAAAGAACTGCAACAGACGGGATGCCTGCTGCGCGATTGCCTTGCGAAATGCCGGCAGCACGTCTGTATCAAAATCTTCAGGCAACTCATTGTTCTGTCTGGCCTGTTCGGCCTGTTCGAAAGACAAGCCATAGTGTTGCTGAATAGCCTCGGTAAGCTGAATATCACCAAACATCTGCTCGCGGGAATAGATACCGTTTCCGTCCCTCAACACAGCCATGGTGGTTGTTACATCGCCAATATTAATCAGGGCGACGGTATGCACCCGGGCGCTATCCATCATCTGTTTTCCAACCAGGGGAAACGCATTTTCCAGAGCAAATGTTTCCACATCCATAACAACGGCATTCAACCCCGCCTGCTCCAGGACTGCGATGCGGGCATCCACATTTTCACTACGTGACGCCACCAGCAAGACCTCCACAAGCTCTCCCTCACCCACGCTGTCTCCCACGCAGAAATCCAGGTTGACCTCCTCCATGGGATAGGGAATGTACTGGGCTGCCTCCACCATAATCTGCTCCTCCAGCTCGCTCTCACTGAACCCGGCGGGCATTGTTATGGTCTTGATGATCACCTGGGAGCTGCTCACCGCCACAGCACTGTTCCCTATCTTGCTACCGGAACGCAGAAAAGCACGTCGTACCGTCGAAGCAACAGCATTTACATCCTTGATATCATTTTCGGACATGGCGTTCATCGGCATCCTCTCAATTGCAAACCGATCCAGCCGATATCCCTTCCCGCTGCGAGACAACTCGACCAACCGCACGGCGGAGGCGCCGATATCCAGACCAAGTACCTTGTTTTGTTTACCTTGCCAAAGGTGTGACAGCATCACGGAACCTCTTATATGCAAAATTTCCAATTAACCAGTGCGCCAGCTGTTTCGTTCTGATAATGGTTATCGGCAGGCAGGGTTTTTTTCTTTACCGCTGTTTACTGTCGTTCGGGAAGAGTGCCGTCAAAGAAAAAGAAAAAACGAGCAGTTCACCCCTGAAATGCGCCATCCCTACGGTTGGAAAATGTCAATTTGCCAGTGAAAACTCACATTTTCGCCTTGGGGTGGCGCATTTCCGGGGCAATCCGGGCAGTTACACCAGATTATTCACGCTTGCCAGATGGTTGAAAATAAAAAACATGCACATATTTCGCCCGGTTAGTGAAGCATTTATACTACTGGCTTGTTTTTTGCCGGTTTTGAACACTTTGTAAAATGCTGTCCAAACGAAAAATTCTTGTTTTCAGTGCCTTGCTGGTGCCAGGCGTTATTCTGGCAGGGTTAATTGCTGCTACCAGCACCTGGTTCTACCTGACGCCAAGGCTTCCTCCCATTGATACACTCAAGGAGGTTCAGTTGCAGACGCCACTGCGTGTCTATAGCGCCGATGGCAAGCTGATCGCCGAATATGGGGAACAGCGCCGCATTGCACTGCGTTATGAAGAGATCCCGCCAACAATGATCAAGGCAGTACTGGCCGCTGAGGACAACCGCTTTTTCGAGCACCCCGGCGTCGATATCAAAGGGATCCTGCGCGCTGCTGTGTCTCTGCTGCGAACCGGCGAGAAAAGCCAGGGCGGCAGCACAATCACCATGCAGGTTGCACGAAATTTTTTCCTGAGCCGGGAAAAGACCTATTTGCGTAAAATCAATGAAATCCTGCTTGCGCTGAAAATTGAAAAAGAGCTGAGCAAACAGGAAATTCTTGAGCTCTACCTCAACAAAATCTATTTCGGAAACCGCGCCTATGGTGTGGGAGCCGCTGCCAAGGCTTACTATGGCAAAAATCTCGATGAGTTGAGCGTGGCACAGATGGCGATGATTGCCGGTCTGCCAAAAGCGCCATCCATCTATAATCCCATCGCCAACCCGCAAAGAGCCCTGCTGCGCCGTAACTACGCCCTGGAACGGATGTACCTCCTGGGAAGTATTGATGACAGAACCTATCAACTGGCGCTGAAAGAAAAAGATGATGCCCGCCGCCATAAGTCCCGTTCTGAAGTGGAGGCCCCTTACATTGGGGAAATGGCGCGTAGCGAGGCGGTAAAACTCTTCGGGAAGGATGCATATAGCGCGGGTTACAAAGTTTTTACAACGGTGGACAGCCGTTTGCAAAACGCGGCCAACCGCGCCTTGCGCAACGGGCTGATCGGCTACCTTCATCGCCATGGCTATTCCGGCCCCGAAAAGCACATTGACCTGCCTTTGCCTTCCGCAGAGCTGGCCCGATGGTTGCACAACCGAAACAGCTCCACTGAAATACCGGCAGCAGTCTCGGAAGCCCAGGGAGAGCTGCAACGAATCCCGGTGCTGGGCGGCCTGTTACCCGCACTGGTTGTTCAATCCGGTGCAGAAAGCATCATCGCCTTGTTGGCGGATGAGCAGCTTGTCAATCTTCCTTATTCAGGGTTTTCCTGGGCTCTCAAGTCAGACTCCGGTAACAAGAACGAAGGTGCCGGAAAAATATCAGACATACTCAAGACCGGTGATATCATTCGTATCCGTCCACTGAATGATGGCAGCTGGGAACTGGCAGGTATTCCTCAAACAGAAGGCGCGCTGGTCTCCCTCAACCCCAGGAACGGAGCTATCCTGGCTCTGAGCGGTGGTTTTGACTTTTTTAAGAGTAAATTCAACCGGGTTACCCAGGCAGAACGCCAGCCGGGCTCCTCATTCAAACCATTTATCTATTCCGCCGCACTGGAAAAGGGTTACACAGCCGCCAGCATTATCAATGACGCCCCTGTAGTAATGGATGATGGAAATCTCGACGAAACCTGGAAACCGCAAAACTACAGCGGCCGCTTTTTCGGCCCAACCCGTCTGCGTGTTGCGCTGACCAAATCTCGCAACCTGGTTTCCATTCGCCTGCTACGGGCCATTGGTGTCGGTCACGCAGCAAAATACGCGACTCGGTTCGGATTCAAGTCCGGCAGCTTACCGCGTGATCTGTCACTAGCCCTGGGCAGTGGCAGCGTGACACCGTTGGAACTGGCCACGGGCTATGCCGTATTCGCCAACGGCGGCTACCTTGTTTCCCCCTATTTTATTCAACGGATCGAAAATGCCGACGGTGATACCGTGTGGCAAGCCCAACCGGTTCAGGTATGTGAGAAATGCGAGGAAACGGTCGCCACAACAGAAGACAGGCCTGCCCATCTATCAGCTGCCAAGCGAGTCATTACTGCGCAAAACAGCTACCTGATGACCTCCATGATGCGTGATGTAGTTCGCTTTGGCACCGGCCACCGGGCCATGGAATTAAAACGGAATGACCTGGCCGGTAAAACAGGAACCACCAACGACCAATTTGACGCCTGGTTTTCCGGATTTAACCATGCCATCGTGACAACGGTGTGGACAGGATTTGACACGCCAAAGCCTATGGGTAACAGCGAAACCGGAGGCAAAGCTGCTCTCCCTATCTGGGTAGATTATATGCGCGTGGCACTGGAAGGAATCCCTGAGCTACCGCTGAAGCAACCGCCTGATCTGGTAACGGTTCGTATCGATCCGGAAAGCGGACTTCTGGCCAATGCCGGCACATCGAAGACAATCTTCGAGACATTCCGCGCCGGACATGTACCGGAAGCCCGGCCCGAAACCTATTGGGAGAGCAGTGAAGAGAACTCCAAAGGCCTTTCAGAGCTGTTTTAATCCGGCCCCGGAAGATGTCTCGCCATAGCGACAGCAAAAGACAGCAAATGCGAATCCGCATCGCCCAAGAGGCAGCACGTCTCATGGCGGAGCATGGTATCCGCGACTACTATGCCGCCAAACAGAAGGCTGCAACCCAGCTGGGAGCTGTCGACACCCGTAATCTGCCCCGGAATGAAGAAATTGAGGCTGCCCGCATCGAACATCAACGCCTGTTCAACCCCGTTCAACACCCTCAGCAACTGCACTATCTGCGTGAGACAGCACTGCGGGCCATGCGGCTATTGTCAGCCTTCGACCCGCGGCTGGTTGGGCCGGTATTAAGCGGCAGCGCCGGGAAATATGATGCCATTACCCTGCATCTGTTTTCCGATACTGCCGAAGAAATTGCATTTACTTTGATGGAAAAAAATATACCGTTCAGAACGGAGGAGTATCATCTGAGAGCGAATGGAAGGGAGCACTCATTCCCTGGCTACCGGTTTATTGCCGATGAAACCGATATTGAGCTGGTGATTTTTCCGGCCAGCGGTGTTCGCCATCCCCCTCTTAGCCCGACAGACGGCAAGCCCATGCACCGGGCGTCAAGCCGGAAGGTTGAACAGCTGCTGGCAGACGAGCAGGCATCACTCCAACCACTGGCCGAGACATAAAAAAAGCGCCCCGAAAGACGCTCTTTCAGCACCGCAATCCGGTAACAGCGGTTATTTCATGCCATACTTCTGACGGAACTTGTCAACCCGTCCGGCAGTGTCAACAATCTTCTGCTTTCCAGTGAAGAAAGGATGACAGCTGGAGCAGACATCAATATGCAGATCCCGTCCGGCGGTGGATTTGGTTTTAAAAGACTCGCCACAGCTGCAAGTCACGCTAATCTCTTCATAGGCAGGATGAATATCCGGCTTCATGGTAACACCCTCTCTCGCAGATCAAGCGCATGCCGCCACTCACTTTTGATAAGCACCACATGCAAAAGCGGAATGATACGGCGCTTATATCGGGTTGTCAATGTCGATAAAACTGTGCTCCAGCTCAAACCGCTGCGCCAGATGATCGCCCAGCGCCCTTACCCCGTACCGCTCCGTTGCATGATGTCCTGCCGCAAAAAAATGGATACCACACTCCCTGGCGGTATGCACCGTTGGCTCGGATACCTCACCGGTAAGAAAAGCATCCACTCCCATATCCACGGCATGGTTGAGGTAAAACTGGGCCGCACCACTGCACCAGGCAATGGTGACAATTGGTTCCGGCCCGGCCGGAATGTAAAAAGGCGTTCTGCTCAAACGCTTGGCAATACGCCCGGCAAAGGTCTCGGCATCCACGGGACTCTTCAGCCGCCCCACCATTCCAATTGCAGGATTCCCGCCAAAACCACCCTCCGGCTGAAGTTCAAGCAGTTCTGCCAGCCGGGCATTGTTACCATACAGGGGATGGGCATCCAGCGGCAGATGCCACGACAGCAAATTGACGTCATTGGACAGCAGCATCTTCAGGCGGCGCTGTTTCATCCCTGCAATAGCGGGTGCCTCCCCTTTCCAGAAATAACCATGATGTACCAGAATGGCATCTGCTCCCCGCTCTACAGCCTGCTCCAGCAGAGCCAGGCTTGCAGTCACCCCGGTTATCAACCGGTTGATTTTCAGCCGCCCCTCTACCTGCAGGCCATTGGGGCAGCTATCCTGGTACGAGCCGGTATCAAGCAGCTCATCTATATAGTTGACCAGTTCTTGCCTTTGCACCATCAGACTTTTTTCTCTCTATCCGGATTTACAGTAAAGTATAAGGCATGCAAACCCGGAAACTACTACATTTTTTATTGCAGGCCGTAATCGTGGGCATAATAGCAGGCGCCGCTGTTATGCTGTTCCGCCCCCAGCCACCCGTCCCTGAAAAAAAGGCGGAAACCGCACCCGTTAACAGCCCGAAGCAGCGCTCCGGACCGGTAAGTTACAGCCAGGCAGTGGAGGCTGCTGCACCCGCTGTTGTCAACATATACAGCCAGAAAAGAGTTACAGAACAACCCCATCCGTATATGAACGACCCCCTGTTCCGGCAACTGTTCGGCAACCGGTTGGGGGTTCCCCGCCAACGGCTGGAAACGAGTCTCGGATCCGGAGTCATCATTAACCAGAAAGGCTATATTCTCACCAACAATCACGTCATAAAGGAGGCTGATGCCATCCAGGTTGGACTGCGGGATGGACGCGGGGTATCTGCAGCTATCGTTGGTACCGATCCGGAAACCGATCTGGCCGTGCTGAAAATCAAACTGGATAATCTTCCCAGTATTACACTCAATCAGACTCAAAATCTGGCTATCGGGGATGTGGTTCTCGCCATTGGCAACCCCTTCGGGGTAGGCCAGACAGTCACCATGGGGATCGTCAGTGCAACCGGACGCAGTCAGCTGGGGCTCAGCACCTTCGAAAACTTCATCCAGACCGATGCCGCCATCAACCCCGGCAACTCCGGGGGGGCACTGGTCAACGCGGCAGGTCAACTGGTGGGTATAAACACCGCCATTTTCTCCCGCTCCGGTGGTTCTCAAGGAATCGGCTTCGCCATTCCGGTCAATCTTGCCAGAGAGGTCATGAGCCAGATTCTCGAACATGGCTACGTCATCAGAGGCTGGCTGGGGGTGGAAATACAGGCAATCACCCCCGCTCTGGCCAGAGCATTCGGCATAAATCAATTGAAAGGAGCCATCGTCACCGGTGTGTTCCGTAACAGCCCGGCGGCGGCCGCGGGAATCAGGGCGGGCGATTTCATCATCAGAATCGCGGAGCAACCTGTCAACAATATCCGCATAATGCGCGATCACATCGCAAGTATCCGACCAGGCGAAACGGTGGAAATACTGCTGCTGCGTCACAATCAGCTGTTAAAAAAACAGATAGTGGCAGGTGAGCGCCCAATTCAGCCGGATACCCGTTCCGTTCCGGCAAACTGAATTCCGGGGCGGTTTTTGAGGGACTGCCTGCCAACTATCATGAAGAGGTACCAGACAAAAGCATAAAACCAGGGACTTGCCCCCACACCTGTCGATCGCTAAACTTAAAAAAACATAAGTAGCCATTAATGCGCCAGTGAACCTGAGAAGTTTGCGGCAATATACTCCGCTGACTCAATAGTGACGGAGGAGTAAACACTCTGCGAGCACACAAAACTCCGGCGCAACTGTCCGGATTACCCCTGCAATGTGCCAGCTCAAGAGGGGAAATGTGAGTTTGCATGGACAAATGACCATTTTCCAACGCAGGGAAGGCCTGTTTCAGCGATAAGCTGGACAGTTACACAGGGTATTTGTGATAGTTCCGGACAAGACACCGACTGATATAGCAAAACAGCTGTTCGGCTCCGGTCTCGTTCCCCCGGAACAATAAGGATACGAAATCGGCGCCAATGACGCATCACGGAATGTAACCGACTGCGGACAATGTAAACACCCTGCAAAGAAAGGGCTCTAACGGATAACCGTTCATGAAAAAAAACGACATTACAACTTCCGCAAGGAAGCAACAGACAGAAGAGGAGTTATCTCCGGAGTTGCTCGAACCCGCATTCTATCTTTCAGAATGCCGCTCCTTGCAAATTGATACCCGAAAGCTCGGGGACAACAAGGCCGTTGGCTACCTGACGCGGAGCGTAGCGCGCAGGCCGGAAAATCTGCTTGCCCAGATTCAGCGTGTCAATATCCATTTGACTCAAAGAGATACCGAAGGAGTTTATGGCTCTCTGCTGGATCTCTTCATAACACTGAACAGCAAAGGAAGGTCAATCCGGCGGCGGATGCTGCTCAGGGCCAAGCCTCTGCTGACCGAAGAGCAATTCCAGGCACTGGCCGAACGCCTGGATACAGGTATCTCGGCAACCGATCCGATGCCATTGTCGACACAGTCTGTTTTGAGCAAGGGACTGACCGGGACTCGTCAACTGATTGAACGTATTAATGATAATGGTAGTGAGACAACCAATCGCGATCCACTCGAGGAGGCCATAGAGTACCTTGAGTACAGCCAGATAGAGAAGGCAAGAGAAATTCTTGAGAACGCCGTGCTTGACAATCCCTCCCGGATGGAATTGCATAATAACTTGCTAACTATTTACCGGGTATCGGATGATCAGGGGAGTTTCGCTGTCATGCTTGACAGGCTCAACGCATTGAAAATTCCCGTTCCTGACGACTGGAAGCGACTTGCTGAACACTTTGCAACGCGATCAGAATAATGCATTTAGAATACAACAAACATAAATTTGCTATTTCGTTTGCCGGAAACGACAAACAGGAATCCTCTTGTCCCGGCATGGTGGGGAGGAGCTGAACATGCAAAATAGGGCTCGACCGGCCACCAGACCCTTACGGATAAGCATTATCGGTATGGAACAGCGTGCCCGCGATACACTACACCTGTTTTTCCGCAATATATGCCAGGACAGCTACGTTTTGGCAGATGAAGCGATTGCAGATATATCCATTATCGATATGGATGCGGTTCATGCCGAAAGGAGCCGCGAAGAGCACGACAGAAAATACCCCGACCGCCCAACCATCCTGATCTCATTGTTGAAACCGGAAACCGGCGATGGAACATTTCTCCAGAAACCGCTTCAATCAGAAGAGCTGCTTTCCGCTCTTGAACAGATGAGAGCAAATTTTCAGAAGCCGGAGCAAACGTCCACTCCTGACACAGCCCAAAAAGAAAAAGCAAAAGGATCAGCACCATATAATGAAGAAGATGCTGTTCCGCCATCAGAAACAGAAGACAAAGCGCAAAAGGAAACAGCCTCCGATGCAGATCCAGCTTTGGCAAAACGCACCGGGAGTACCGCTGACCGCCCGCATTCCCGATCTTCCGGAAAAATCATCCCTCTTTTCCCGGACACCGGACAATCAATACAATCGGGGAATAAAGAAGCAATAGAAATCCCGTCCGCCAAAAAAAGTAAATCTGTCTACACTCCGGAAAATTACCTGCAAGGCCACATTCAGAAGGCCTACCAACTGGCACGGAGAAAAAACAGAAACGTTTCAATAGAAGGGCCTTGGCGACCAATCATTATCTTGCCGGAAACCAAGGAAATATGGGTGGAACAAAGCCACGCTCACCTCTATGCCCTGTCTGTCATGCCGGTTCAGCCAGAGGATGTTACCATACAGGTTCTCGATGCCGGGGAATTCCCTCCCGAACAGGGGGGAGCGATACAGCCGATTGAGTTCTTTCTCTGGAAACTGACTGTACGGACCGCTCGCGGTCGCATCCCGGAAAATACGGATCTGCACGCCCCGAACTATCTGAGCCACTGGCCTAATCTGAGCCGGTTGATGCCGATTCATCACGGTCTGCGCATTGCCGCACTATGGGCCAGACAACCAGTTTCACTGACGGAAACAGCAACTATCCTGAATGTTGCACCCAAATACATATTCTCTTTCTACAGCGCCGCCAGCGCTATCGGCCTCGTGCGACAAGAGATAAAAAACAGTGGGGATGAGGGCCCCCCTCCGGTATCCTCACAACAGGAACATGAGCACAGAGGGCTGTTCAGGAAAATACTCGCCCGGCTGCGCGGACGAAACCAATAACCAGAAAAACCGACTCCGAAATATGGACAATAACTACAAACTTATCTTTACCGGCCCTGTAGGCGCGGGAAAAACCACAGCTATCCGATCTCTCAGCGACATGGAGCCGGTCACCACGGACGCTGTCGCTTCTGACATGACCCAGAATATAAAAGAAACTACCACCGTTGCCCTGGATTATGGCTGTATGCAACTGGAAGGGGGGGAACGTCTCCATATCTATGGCACGCCAGGACAGGAGCGTTTTAACTTCATGTGGGATATTCTTGCTAAAGGCGGAATCGGTCTCATTCTGCTGCTGGACAATACCCGCTCAGATCCTTTTCAGGACATGCATTTTTTTCTGAATTCGTTCCGGGAATTCATTGATTCAACCCACCTGGCTATTGGAATTACACAAACTGATCGCTCTGCAACCCCGAGAATAGAGCAGTATCATGAAGAACTGAAATCCACCGGACTCAAAGTACCTGTATTCGAAATAGACGCCCGGCAGCGGCGGGATGTCGTCGTCCTCGTTGAGGCATTGCTGTTTTCACTTGCCCCTAACCTGAAGGTTTCAGCATGACCCGCTATCTGATACAGGAAAATATCTATGTACGGCCCAGCCCAGCGGGCGCATACTTCGCAGTATCCCGGCCGGAAGACGAAGCACCCCGCCGCCTGCTGCGCAGCCTGCTGCGACAGCTGAGCAGCCCGCTGCTGAGCGTTGAGGGGTTGCGCAACTGGTCAGGAATGGATGATGATGACAGTGTGATGGAACTTCTCAGCCACATCCAGTCTCTCGGCTGGATAGAAGGCAGCGACACACCCAGCACACCGCCGGAGGGACGGCTGGAAGATACGCTCCCCGGACTACTGGCACCTCTGTCGAGTAACGGCAAGGTATTGTTGGCCGATGAACAGGGTTTTTACCTGTGCGCACGCGGTTTTCCCCATGAAACTGCGGAAGAGCTTTCAGCACTAAGTGCTGACCTGGCCACACTGCATGAACGACACGCCGGCCTGCTGAAAAACAACCTGGGATTGCGCTCCAACGCCTGGGCGGTAGTTGACGCCGCCGGCAACAGCGAAGTAGGATTCTGGCCAATGTATGTCGGCGACCAGCGCTTTGTACTGGTAGTAGGCGGAATACCACGACTGAATCAGCCGGTTTTCATTCAGCTTATCCGTGCGCTTAGTATTCGATATGCGGCAACCTGACCCCATCCGCCGCATCGAAAAATCCGGCCCCATCATAATCATGATGAGAGGGGTGGTACCAGACCCAAAAAATATTGTAGAGTATATAATGCAAAGATAAGAAAATAAGCGCCAATTGAAACACTTGGCAGCAGGCACCTCTAAAAAGAGTGATTTTTTCGCGAGAGCAAAGCAGCTCCGCACGCATGACTGCATGGACGCGGGAGATACGAGTCTATGGATGGACGAGGTAGAACGAGGCAGGAAGCCAGAGTCGAGAGCAATGCACGGAGCAATTGCCGGGAAACGCAGTACTATAGTGAACACATGAAGATTCGGGCACAAAGCTGACACCGCTGTCGCAGAAAAAATGCATTTTCAGAGTTGCTCGGATATATTGTTGCCGGATTAATAAAAGCAAATGTGACTACTCAGCTTACTTCTGAAACGGGTCAGATCAAGTCGGAAAATGGGAATTTATGCCGGACAAGAGATTCAAATCCCGTGTAATACATGGATGTACGGAAACGGCCAAGGATAAATGACCATTTTCCAACGTAAAGATGATGTTTCAGGAACTAGCTGAGTAATTACAAGCAAATAAACCGCTATTTTTCAGATATAATTAACCACCTTCATTCCATCAGGAGTATAGCCCATGCGTGAAGAAATGCTCAGCTCAATATTAAAAGAACTCAATGGCACCTCGGCAGATATCGAGGCATCCGCAGTCATATCCACCGACGGCCTGATGATGTCCAGCGTACTGCCGGCTGAACTTGACGAAGACCGGATGGGCGCTATGAGCGCCGCCATGCTCTCACTTGGAGATCGCACCTCTCAGGAGCTGGCTCGCGGAGCCCTGGAGCAAACACTTATCAAGGGAGACAAGGGCTATGTTCTGATGACTTATGCCGGAGAAGATGCCGTCATTACGGTGTTGGCAAAACCAAAGGCCAAGCTGGGACTGATATTCCTTGATGTCAAACGTGCTGCAGAAAACATCGCCAAACTGATTTGATACGCAATCACGCGGCAGGCACTTTCAGGAACAGTTTGTCCCATTCCCGAAAGTGCCGCAGCCGCGTTATTTCTTTTCAGCCATATCCTTAAGCAAGCTCTCCATCCTCTCCAGCCTCCGCTCTATTGTTTCGGTGTGTTCCCTGATCCAGTGCACCTCACCCGCTTCCCCTTCACCATGCTCCCGATCAAATTTTTCATGCTCTTTCTGCATTACATCAATCACTACCCCAATCATCATATTCAGAAACACAAAAGCCGTCAGGACAATGAAACTGATATAGAACATCCAGCTGAAGGGGTAAACTTCCATGGTTTCATACATTACATCGGTCCAGTCCTCGAAAGTGGCAACGCGGAACAGTGTCAGCATGGCAATGGTTATATCACCCCACAACACCGGATTAATCTGTTCAAAAAAGAAACTGCCAAACGCAGCATAAACGTAGAAAATAATAAACATCAGCAACGCCACATAACCGATACGGGGAATCGCTTTCACCAGCGCATTCATGAGAATACGCAACTCGGGAATAATTGAGATCAGACGCAGCACGCGGAAAATCCGCAACAATCGCGCCAGCAACACCATCTGACTCTCATCAACGGGAATCAGACTGGCTGTGACAATCAGAAAATCAAATACATTCCAGCCGCTTTTGAAAAAATTTCTAACCTTTTCTTCAGCCGCCATCCTGATCAACACCTCGGCAAGAAAGAATAGCGTAACAGCAATATCGAAAACACCTAATACATCCATCCAGAAAGGACTGATATCGTAAGTAGTGGCGCCGATCAGCATCGCCGAGAGGAGAATGATGGCGATAACCGTCATTTCAAATATTTTGTTGCTGCGTATGGCAATAAAATATTCTCGTAACTCCGCAGATGGAAAACTCATTTCAATAACTCCATAAAGCTGACGGCCCATCATAATTGATGGGCCGTCAGGTAATATTTTGACCCGATACGGTTACTGCTCAGCTAGCAATCAACGACTGCCCGGATGATTGCTTCTGAAACAGGCAAATCAATGCGGAAAACGGGAGTTTACAAGGGTAAATGACCATTTTCCAATGCAGAGACGGTGCATTTCAGGAGCGAGCCGAGTAGTTACAGAAAAACAGTCAGACAGACGCACCACATCGCTCGGCCTCTGCAAGGCAGCAGCCAACAATAGCACAATGCACTGCTGATTTTTCAGACGGATTCTATACGGAGTTGAGAAAGAGGTCTAATCAATAACCGTTCATTTTTTCCGGCACAGATATGAGCCGGAACTGGTAATCTGCAGACGAATGAGCGGTTACGGTTCGATCTGTCGAATCTCGCTAATAAAAACGATAAAAGGAAAAACACGATTGAGACTCTTGCTCCGAAACCCCTCCATGATCGTCCCGTTAGGGAATCCGACCCGGACACCAGACTCCAGCTCCTGCGCGGGAGCAGCCAGCCAGACCAGCCTGCCATCATCCATTTTCACCCTCACATAGCTGTACATCGGTCTCTTGATATGTTCGACCACGGTTCCCTGGTGAGGTAGTGGCGGCCGCTTTGCCTTTTCCTCCAGAAACTTTTCATGCCTGGCAATCTCTTCAGGCGTGGCCAGATAGCCAATCTCGCCTTTGTTGTTGAAAGTAGCGTAAAAAACACTTTTCTGGAACCCGTCCTGATTGCTCCCCCCCAGCACGTAGACGGTATTATCCATGACCACGGCAGCCGCTCCTTCACGCGGCTCAAGGAGAGGGGTGGCATATTCCCAGGTTGAAAGCTGACCTTCGCCATCGATGCGGCTCCGCTCAACACTATCCAGGTAAACGGGGCCTGCCAGGCCGCCAATGGCGTATATAAATCCGTCATGGATGACAATCGCCGGGCCGAAACGACCTTTCTGCAACGGAGCGACCGGTGCCCATGGGCTAAAATATCCCTCCTTGTCCTGCTTGCTCCACTCTACCTCCCTGATACCGCCACCGATCTCCTTGTCATGACCTCCAATCTGATAAATTCCGTTGCCAACCTTTGCTACACCGTGAATATAACGAGCCGCATTGAACCGGTTATCCTCCACCAGCCATTCTCCCAGCGTGCCATCAGGCTTGATTTCAGCCCGCTCTACTGTATCCAGCAAAATACCCCCGAAACCACCAAAAGCATAGAGATAGTTACCAATAACAGCCAGCTTGACACAACGCCTGGGAATATTCAGGCGCTGCTCCTCCATCTGCCACGGACCAAGGGTGCCGTCCGGTTTAATTTCGGCTCGCTCTACAGTGTCAAGCAATTTTGTCCCGTGGGGGCCGTAGGCCCCACCCACAACATATATGTAGTTGGCATGCCCCGCAGCGGAAAAATAACCTCTTTTGACGTTGAGGTCCGGCCCCGCTTTCCACTCCGAAAGACTACCGTCAGCACGAACCCGAGCATACTCGGTAGAACGCATGAACATCCGGTTAGTGGCTTCCGCCACATCCTCCCCCTTCTTGCCCCTCACCACCTCTCCACCGATACCCCCGATCATATAGATAACCCCGTTGGCTGCATAAAATGCAGCACTCGAACGGGCATCTTGCATCGGCGAGGCTTCCCGCCAGGCATTCAACCACCGTTTAGCCTCTGCATTCTCTCCGTAACCCTTGACCGGGGTAAGCAGGGCCAATAGCACCAGAAGGAAAGGGAATGGCATGGTTCTGTTCATTGGCAAAAACCCGGTTTGGTTAACAAGGGAATAGATGAGGCAAGCCGGCAATACGGGGCTGTATTTCTCTCAATTGAAAAAACCCTGTAACTACTCGGCAAGTAGTGAATATATTTTGTAACTGACTGAATTTCTTCTGAAACGGACCGGATCAAGGTGAAAAATGGGTGTTTATACCGAACAGGAGATTCAAATGCCGTGTAGTACATGGATTTACGGGAACGGCCAAGGATAAATGACCATTTTTCAACGCAGAGATGGCGCGATTCAGGAGCAAGCTGAGTAGTTACAAAAGACATTCCTGACAAGCACCCCATCACTCTTGATGCACTCCTTGAACTTTCATCCAGAGACAATTCTAGCACAGCATTTCCACTATTAATGCATCAGCAGCCACCAGATTCAGCCCGAATAAGCGGAGTGCCCATAAAAACACATTCGACGGAAGCTGTTACTCCCCCGAGTCCGGTTTTCAACCAAAAAAACAACTGTTCAGCTGTTACATTCCGGTTGGCAGCAAGGCGATACAACAGCACCGGAGCGATTCCAGACATGCCGGATGGTTTTAAACACTGTATGATTTGCACTTTCAATAAATCCGGTTAACCTGTTGACATGCAGAACTATCAAAATGAATTTCTCGAATTTGCCATCAAAAGCAATGTGTTGCGTTTTGGTGAGTTCACGCTCAAGTCAGGGCGGGTGAGTCCCTATTTTTTCAACAGCGGCCTGTTTAACACCGGGGAGAAACTGGCCCGGCTGGGAAAGTTTTATGCACAGGCGATTGTGGCATCAGGGATCCGGTTTGACATGCTGTTTGGCCCGGCCTACAAGGGAATCCCGCTGGCTGCGGCCACCGCCATTGCTCTGGCTGAACAGCATGGACTGGATCTTCCCTACGCATTCAATCGCAAGGAAACCAAGAATCATGGTGAAAGAGGCAATATCGTCGGAGCCCCTTTGCAAGACAGGGTGCTAATAATCGATGATGTCATTTCGGCAGGCACTTCAGTGCGGGAATCGAGCGATCTCATTCAGGCATCAGGGGCACAGCTGGCGGGTGTAGTGATTTCTCTGGATCGCCAGGAACTGGGGGCCGGAGAACGTTCAGCCATTCAGGAGATAGAGCAGGAACTGCGTATTCCGGTCGCCAGTATTGCCAATCTGGATGCGCTGCTTGGCTATCTGGCCAGACAGCCGGAATTGAAAGAGTGGCAGGAAAAAGTTGCCGCCTATCGGAAACAGTACGGTGTTATTCAGTAGCTTTTTCACTCAGCTTGCTGCTGAAATATGGCAATTGCAATTACGGGCAAATAACCGCTTTCCAACTCAGGAATAACGCGTTTCGCGGATAAACTGCTCAGTTGCGTGATTTTTAGAGTTCCCTTTACAGAATCTGTCCGGAACTTCAGGCAGTTGAACGCAGCCCCTCAATATCTGCCGAACCCGTTCCCGCTGTCAGCAAAGCGGTCATGGCTGTCACAGTGAGGGGACGGCTCAGGTAGAAACCCTGAATCTCGTTACAGCCGTTAGAGCGCAGGTGCTGTAGCTGAACGCTGTTCTCCACCCCCTCTGCCACCACTCTCAACTTCATGCTATGCGCCAGCGTGATCACCGCCGAGGCAATCACACCGTTGGTCGTATCCGCATGGATGTCCTGAACAAAGGATTTATCAATTTTCAGACCATCGACGGGAAAATGTTTAAGACGGCTCAATGATGAGTAACCTGTACCAAAATCATCAATCGCCAGGCGCACACCCAGAGATTTCAGAGAGTTCAGGGTATCGGCAACGCTTTCCAGATCACTGACCAGCAGGCTTTCAGTAATCTCGAACTCCAGATCGCCAGGCTCCATGCCGGTCTGCTGCAAAACCTCGGCTGTGCTTTCAACCAGACCGGGGTCGGTAAGCTGGCGTGGAGACAGATTTACTGCCATGCGCAACCGGGGCAGACCGTCGTTGCGCCACTTTACCGCCTGGGAGCAAACGGTATGAATCACGAATTTGCCCAGTTCCGAAATGAGGCCGGTCTCCTCTGCAATGGGCAAAAAAGTATCTGGCTTCAACAGCCCTTCATCGGGATGGCGCCAGCGCAAAAGCGCCTCAACAGCGGAAATCGAGCTGTTTTCCAGATCATAAATGGGCTGATAGTGGATCTCCATCTCTCCACGTTTGTGGACATAGCGCAGCCGCCGCTCCAGATCCAGCCGGACCAGTGCCTGCTGGTTCATCTCTCTCGAATAATATTGGATATATCCACGCCCCTTCTCCTTGGCACGATACATGGCGGCATCCGCATTCTTGAGCAGATCCTCAACTGTCTTGCCGTCCCGTGGATAGACGCTTATTCCAATGCTGGCGGTGACGAAATAGCTGCGGCCTTCAATCTCTACCGGCCGATCCAGCGCATCGCAGATTTTTCTTGCCACCACACTGATCTGCCGGGTGTTTTCAACATGATCCAGCACCACCACAAATTCGTCCCCACCCTGGCGGGCAACGAGATCCTCGCCCCGGTGGCACTCCTGCAGCCGCTTTGCCACGGCAGCCAGAACCTGATCGCCCGCCGCATGTCCCAGTCCATCGTTGACACTTTTGAAGTTATCCAGATCAACAAACAGAACACCAATATTCTGTCCGCTACGCTGGGCATACGAAAGTGCCCGATGCAGATGGTCCTGCAGCATACTCCGGTTTGGCAGATCAGTAAGCGCGTCATGGGTTGCCTGGTAACTGAGCAACGCGGCCGCCTGGCGCAGATTGCTCACATCGCTCATTGTGATTACACCACCCACCACTTTTCCGCTATGGTCATGAATGGGTGCCGCAGTGCCGTGAATATCACAACGCGTTCCGTCCCGGGTAACAATCATGGTGTTGTCGGGAAACGATGCAACTGTACTTCCGCCCCGTAACGCCGATAACAACAGGTTTCCCGCCTCCATCTCCCGTTCGTTCAACAATCTGACCACAGACTCAACTGGTTTTTTGTTCGCGTCACCACTACTCCAGCCAATCAGTTTTTCAGCGGAGGGATTCATGAAATCAATACGGCCATCGCTGTCGGTAGTAATTACCGCATCGCCAATGGAGTGCAGAGTCACTTCCGCCCGCTCCTTCTCCTGAAACAGCTGGCTGAACATCACATGCATTCGCCTCCAGCTCCATAGCGGATAGCTGAGGGCAATGGCAAGTACGGCTGCCATTGGCGGAAACCAGATACGTGCAACAGAAAGCAGGACGACACTCAATCCCAGTGCCAGCGACAGCTGGACGACGGCGAGCGGCAGAGCCCATCTCGGGCCAACCGCACGATACATCAGATACACAGGTGCCACCAGCAACAGGGTCAGCAGAATTTGCCAGGACATGGACAACGGGACAATCGTCTCGCCACGCAACAGTGCTTCGGCAGTATGCGCCAGAATCTCCACCCCTGGCATGGCGCGCCGGGTACCATCTCCCAGTGGAGTCGCATACCGTTCTCCCAGACCACCCGCTGTCGCGCCAATAAGCACATATTTGCCAGCAAACAGCTCTTTAATCTGCGGCTCCCCTGCATCAAGAACATCAACATAAGAGAAGGTCGGTATAAAACCTGGCTGGCTGGAGAACGGGATCAGGAACATGTGATCGCGTACCCAGGCAGTAGATGTTCGGGTACCATTAGTATCGTTACCGACGCCGGGCATCGGGTCCAGAGAAAGGTTTCCGGCGGTGAGCAGTGCCAGCGCGAGATTTGGCCGGTTTGCGCTCCCAATCCCGGCCTGAAGAAAGGTGCGCCGCACCTTGCCATCTGGATCCAGTTCAATACCGATATGCCCCAGCGCCACCGCGCTGCTGGCCAGGTTGGCCAACGGCGCCGTCTCATGCAACAGGCCATCAATTTCAGTCTGTTCCGGGATTACCGGGAGCACAACATGGCCGTTTCTCCGCAGCGCCTGCGCCAGTTTCTCATCACCACCGGGATCGACTCTGTCCGGCTCTGCCAGTATCAGATCGAGAGCAACAGCTCTGGTTCCCGCCGCAGTCAGTTTGTCTATCAGCTGGGCATGCTGCGCACGCGACCACGGCCAGCGCCCCAACTGCGCCAGACTACGATCGTCGATGGCAACAATCACAATATCACCCGAAGAAGGGCGCTGAACAGTTTGCAGGGAGTAATCGTATGCCAGATAGTCCAGGTTCGCCAGCCAGCCGGACTGAAGCAACCCGAGCGAGATCACGATGGTACCCAGCGACAGAGCGAGATATTTTCTGACCGGCACTACCTTTTGCCAGTATCGTGCTTTCACAGGATAAATACCAGACCCGCTATTCCCAACAGGAAAACGGGAACAGTGTGTTTCATTGGCGGGACGATCTCGATCGACCGGTTGAATGGTCCGGGATAGCCATCCGTATCAAGGGTTCGTATCCGCATGTAAACACTTTGTTGCGGCCGCGGCAGAATGATTTGTGTCTCACCGGTCTCCCGCTCGGCATACAGATCGGAAAACTCCGGGTCGTTGGCCAGTTGCAGATGGTAACGATATCCCGGTTTTTCTTCATCCCACTGCAGCTTCAACTCGGTATCTGTCTTCCGGATGGAGATATTCCGTGGTGGAGCAGGAGGCGGGCTGACATCAAATTCAAAGACATCACCAAAAAGTCCTTCTTCGCCGGCAGCATCACGGCTGGCAACCCGCCAGTAGTAACGCTGGGGTGCCAACGGTTCCGCAACGGTATAACTCTCCCCTTCGAGTTCTACAACATCAACAAGAGGAGTTTCAAATGCAGAGTTGGCAGCCAGTTGGAAACGGTAGGCAACGGCGCCGGCAACAGCCTGCCACCGAAACACCGGCCGGCTGTGTCGCAATCGCTTCCCGGATAGCGGTGCCTCAAGCCCGGGGGGCAGAGGATGAGCATCAAGAGTGAAGGTGTGCCGGGCATCAACACCTTCCAAACCGTGGAAGTCCATAGCCCGGACTATCAGCAGATAATCTCCATCATCCAGCCCATCCACACTCAACGATGGCACTTCAGTAGTGGTATCCACCCGCATAGCCCCGGCTTCAGAAGCAGGAGAAATCTGTACGCGATAGCCTCTCGCACCAGAGACGGCATTCCAAGCAATCTGAAAAGGCAATCGTTGAAAGTATCTCTCGATGGTCGCGAGATCCGCTGCCGGCAGCAGCGGCAATGGGGGGATCGGGGGACGACCCGCCTCGACAACGGTACCAAAATTTTCCGCCACAGAAAGCTCCTTCCCACCCCCTTCCACCGCTACGGTGCCATGGGTAACTTCGGTGCGAAGCAGCTGTTTGTCCCTGTCTGCACCGACCCGGAACCGGGTTCCCCGGGCACCAGCGCTGCCAGTGGGCGTTTTGATTTCGAAACGGCGATCAGGTGATCTGTTGGGGGCAACCGTCGTCTCGATTCGCCCCCGGTGCAAACGCAACCTGATATTTGGCACATCCCGATCACCATACGCCTCCAGAATCTCGAAGGTCATGGTGCTGTTACCTTGCAACAGCAGACGAGAACCATCACCAAACTCCAGCATGATACTCCCCTCTTCCCCCGTCTCAAGCACATCCCCCGGCTTGAAACCCTCATCTCTGGTTACTGCTTCAGCTTCACCGGCTCCGGCACGCATCACCGTTACCGGACCGGAAACGGCAAGAACCCGGGCCTGCAGCGGTTTTATCTTGAGCCAACCCAGCCGAAAACGGATTTTGGTGCCTGGCGGAATTTCCCGGGCGCTTTTCAGCTTGTTGAAGCTGCGCAGCTCTTCCACCTGAACCGAGTCGACACCGTACTCTTCTATCAGCTTTTGAAGCGTATCACCTGGCTGTATGGTATATGTGAGTTCCTCCTCACAGCTACCCCCAATGGGCAAACAGAGAAGGAGAACTGCAAGTATCGCACTGCGAATATATTGCACCGTCGGTTTTTACCCTTACCCTATTATGCTGCCAAACAACTGTGAAGGAGATGCATTTTCAGCATAACTGATTGTTATAAGAATATATATTAACTTTAAAGGAATAACAGTGCAAAAACAATCCAGGCCACAGTATATCGTTTATGTAACTACTCGGCGAGCATGAAAATCAAGGTGTAACCGCCCGGAATCAGCCTTGGAAGGCGCTGGATCGAGACAGAAAACTCGGGGTTACACAGTCAGTTGACCATTTTCCCGCCGCAGAGATAACTCATTTCGGGAACAAGCCGGGCAAGTAACAACAGCTCTCTCTCAATCCAGGGGAAGAAAAAGAGCCTGGGTCAGCAGCGCCCATTGCTGCTCCCAGTGCCGCAGCGGGCTGAGAGAAAAATCACTGCGGACAAACTGACGCATGCGTCCTTCAAGTACCGCCAGCATCAGGTTGGCACCAACATCTGACGAAATATCGGTGCGTAAACGACGATCTGCCGCCCGCCCTTCCCGCAGCACCTGCCTGAGCTGAGTCTCCAGACGGCTGAAATATTGGCCAGACCGCTTGCGCAAGCGCTCCGGCTCTCCAATCAACGCCTCGCCCAGCAGCAGACGGGTAATCCCCGGATTGCGGGATGAAAAACCCAACGCTACTCCGAGGATCAATTCGCAACGTGTTTCAGTGTCTTTTTTCTCATCAATAACCCTGTTTACCCGGCTGAACACCGCCTGCTCGGCAAACTCTATCAAACCCTCGAACATGTATGCCTTGCTCGGAAAATGGCGATACAGCGCCGCTTCAGACACACCAACGGCTCTGGCCAGCCCAGCGGTGGTGATTCGCTTTCCGGTATTGCTTTCCAGCTGTTCAGCCAGACTCTCAAGAATCTGTTGCTTGCGGTTGTTAACCGGTTTTGATGCCGAACCCGCCACGGCCTATATGCCTCCCTTTATGAGTGTACCTACCCCTTCATCAGTAAATATCTCCAGCAGACAGGCGTGCTCCACCCGGCCATCCACAATGTGGGCAGATCTCACTCCTCCGCGCACAGCATCAAGTGCACAGCGAATCTTGGGCAACATCCCGCCATGAATTGTGCCGTCCGCAATCAAGTCGTCAACCTCAGCCGCTGTCAGGCCGGTAAGCAGCTCACCCTGCTTGTCCAGCAGGCCAGGGGTGTTGGTGAGCAGCATCAGTTTTTCCGCCTGCAGGGTTTCCGCCAGCTTGCCGGCCACCAAATCAGCATTGATGTTGTAGGTTTGCCGATCCTCCCTGCCGATACCAATGGGGGCTATGACCGGAATAAAATCATCCTTTACCAGCATGTGCAACACGGCGGCATCGATGGACTCAACCTCACCCACGTGGCCGATATCGATAATTTCCGGCACTTTCAGCTCCGGGGCACTACGGGTCACCTGCAGCTTGCGGGCATGAATCATCTCACCATCCTTGCCGGTAAGGCCAACTGCACAACCGCCCTGCTGATTGATGCGGCTGACAATCTCCTTGTTAACCAGCCCGCCGAGCACCATCTGTACTACATCCATGGTCTCACTGTCGGTCACGCGCATCCCTTCAACAAAATGGCTCTCTTTACCGATGCGCTCCAGCAGCCGGCCAATTTGCGGCCCCCCGCCATGCACAACCACGGGATTCATGCCCACAAGTTTCATCAAGACCACATCCCGGGCAAAACCCTGCTGGAGTGTTTGATCCACCATGGCATTACCACCATATTTGATCACCATGGTTTTACCAATGAAGCGTTGAATATAGGGAAGCGCTACCGTGAGAACGCGGGCGATATCAGTTGCGGAGGCAGGATTGAGACTCATCAGAACACCGGACCGTTAGCTGTAGGGCACCACTAAAAACAGTACTTTTTTCGTGAAAGCATGAAACTGACGCCGCTATCGTGGAAGAAACGCATTTTTATAAAAAGCACCCCGTAGAAAATTAAACAGCCAACATATATACCATACTTGCCACTGTCCCGGACAGAGTTGCTTTGCAAGCAGAAATGGAAATGGGAACTACCCAGCAAGTAGTGAATCATAGGCAGGAGCTTTAAGATTATTGAATTTCAAGAAAACTTTTGGCAACATCGAAGGTTGAATAGTCGGGAGCAATGCATGGAGCAATTGCCGGAAACCGCGGTGTATAAGGGAATAGATGAAGATTCGAACACGCGGCAGACGCCGTTCTGCCGAGAACAATACAGGAAAGCCAGCAGGAAACAGACAGGCCATGAAGCGAACAGCCACTGACAAGCCCTTGCCCACCTGCCACCGGACGGGTTTGACCAACAATCAATCGCCTGGCGCAAGAAAAATCGGCTCCAACCACAACCGGGCAATTTATTGCCCGATTGCAAGAAAAACAAGATCAATAAAAACAACGACATACAACCGATCGAGAAAGATCTTGCCCGCAGCGGGCAAGATCTTGCTCGATTTCAGGCAGGATCCCCTCGGTTTCTCGATGTAAAAACCTGGTAAGTCATTGAAAAACACTGAAATGCATTGCATTGGCATACATTCTGTATATCCCCCGTCGTCTGCAACGGCAGCTTGTCGTCGGAGACGCAGGTTACAAACCTGATTTTATCTTTTAATTTATTTTATTCAATTCATTGAAACAAGGAGCAATACTATGCCAACTCCCGCCTATATCTCTATCGAAGGCGTCACCCAGGGCAACATCACCGCCGGTTCTTTCACCGCCGAGTCGGTCGGCAATGTCTACGTCGAAGGCCACGAAGACGAAATCCTGGTACAGGAAGTCAACCACAACGTCACGGTGCCTACCGACCCCCAGTCCGGCCAGCCGGCGGGGCAACGGGTACACAAGCCGTTTACCTTTACCTGCTCACTGAACAAATCCGTGCCGTTGATGTACAACGCACTGGCCTCCGGTGAAATGCTGCCCAGCGTTCAGGTCAAATGGTACCGCACTTCCTCCGAGGGCAAGCAGGAGCATTTCTTCACCACCAAGCTGACCGATGCCATCATTGTCGATATCGACCTGGTGATGCCTCACGCACAGGACCCCAAGAACAGCGACTTCACCCAACTGATGAAAGTCAGCATGGCGTATCGCAAGATTGACTGGGAGCACACCACTGCCGGGACTTCAGGCAGTGACGACTGGCGTACGCCAATCGAAGGCTAAGGGGATGACCTCTGCCCAGGAAAGGCCGTTGGCCTTTCCTGGTTTTGGCCGGAAAATCCCGAGAGCAAGCGTTCAACAAAAATCAGAAAAACAGCAACCGTGAAACCGGGCCTGAAAACGCGTTTCACCTCATGGGTAAAGTCAACCTCAAAAATATCATGACAGTCGCAACAAGCACCGCCTGTCGAGGTCATTTCCCAGGCGCAGCTGCATGAAAACGCAGGAGCAAAAACATGAAAGCGATCACCGCCGAGATCAAACAGAACCAACCCTACGACTGGGGCTTCAGCCTCGACCTGGAAGGTCAGGCAGCCGGCAGCCTGCGGGTGGTTGGTTTCCAGTGGCAGGAAACGCTATCGGCGCTCTACCAGGGTGAGGTCACCGTGGCCAGCCGCGATGCCAACCTCAATCTCAACGACTGTATCGATCGCAAGGTCACCCTGAAAATCCACCACAAATACGACGGCCGGCTCCGCTACCTGAGCGGCATCGTCGAAAGCATCGAGACCACCGGTCATGCTGGCGGCTGGGCGCGGTATACACTCAACATCCAACCCGAGCTGCACCGCCTGAGCCTGGTCTCGGACGCGCGCATCTTCCAGCAGACCCGCGTCCCCGACATTGTCGCGACCATACTGAAAGAGCAAGGGATCGTGCAGCATGAATTTCGCCTCAAGGACAATCACCTGCCGCGAGAGTACTGCGTGATGTACAACGAGGATTACCACACCTTCATCGGCCGCCTGCTGGCCGAAGAGGGGATCTACTACTTCTGGGAGCATCATGAAGCCGGGGCCAGACTCATCTTTGCCGACGAGACGCCCTCCGGCACCCTTCTGGCCGACCCCGGGATTGAGTACAACAACAGCCCCAGCGGCGCGGTCAAAGGCCAGTTCATCCATGCATTCAGTTGGTGCGAAGCCTTGCGTCCCACCGACCTCAAGCAAAGGGACTACTGCTTCAAAAACCCCCGCTATGACCAGGAGCACACGGTTTTCCGCCAGCGCGAAGGCGGCGAGCCGCAAACCTACCCGCTGTACAACCCCTGGGGCCGTTACAAGGATGCCGACTCCGGCAAGCGCTTCACCCGCTACCGGCTGGAGGGGATCCGCAACGACGCCTCCACAGGCCACGGCCACAGTAACGCCATCCACCTGAGCGCCGGGCACCACTTTCACCTCACCGAGCACCCCGCCCAGGCGCTCAACCGGGAATACCAGATCATCGGCATTTTACACCACGGGGAGCAGCCCCAGGCGGAGGAGGCCCGGGCTGGCGAAGGCGGCACTTTTTACGGCAACGCGTTCACCTGTCACGCCCTGTCCGCCCACAGCTGGCGGCCGCAACCGGCCTCCAGGCCCGTCATGGACGGCCCCCAGATCGCCCATGTCGTCGGTCCTGAGGGGGAGGAGATCTACTGTGACGAATTCGGCCGCGTCAAGGTGCAGTTCCCCTGGGATTTAAAAGGCCAGCACAACGAACACAGCTCCTGCTGGATCCGGGTCAGCCAGGGCTGGGCCGGCGCCGGCTGGGGCGGGATCGCCCTGCCCCGCATCGGCCAGGAGGTCATCGTCGACTTTCTCGAAGGCGACCCCGACCAACCCATCATCACCGGCCGCACCTACCACGCCGTCAACCGTCCCCCCTACGACCTGCCGGCCAACAAGACCCGCATGAGCCTCAAATCCAAGACCCACAAGGGCGAAGGCTTCAACGAACTGCGCTTTGAAGACGAAAACGGCCAGGAGGAGATCTTCATCCACGCGCAGAAAGATCAGAACAACGTGGTGCGCAATGACGAGACCACCGAGATCGGCCACGACCGCACCGAGCATGTCGGGAAC
>JALSHD010000162.1 GCA_026982395.1 Chromatiales bacterium
GATTTTTGATGAAATTCCCAACTCGCTGGCGGGATAAATGAGAACAACGCCAATCTCGGAAATCAATTTAATCTCGGTGGTTGATTTGCCAGATAACCCTGACCAAAAAACCGCCTGATCTAACGCCTCACATCACCGGCAGCAAAAAGTAGAGCGACGAGGAACGAGGAGCGGTGCTTTTTGCTGTCCGAGTGCATGTGATTGTTAGCCTATTTACCAGCCAAGTAAAACATAAACAGTGCTACCCAGCTAACTAGAAAAACAAACGGAAGAAAGATACCTAGTAAAACATTATTCCTTGGCCAATGGTTTCGCTCGCTACTGTTTTCTGCATATTCTTTAAGATATGATTCTTCATTTTTTTCACACAGCTTTCGCTTAGCATGCCCAAGCGATGTATATATCAACTTGGCATTAACTAATAACCATATTAGGTCTATGATACTGGCCAGTAGAAAAAGAACGATAATTTTTGCGCCAAGATCCGTTTCGATAGATGAAATAAACACAAAATATGATGCAAAAAATATTGACTGTGCAACTAAAAAATTGTTGTTAATTGAAAGCAGCATCATGTTGTGATGTTTCACGTAATCGTAGTAATAATCACTTCCCCTCATATTACCTCCTTACTACCTATGAATTATTTGAGGCTAACTTTAACTCGACGTCAGATCGACGCGAAGTTTTATATCGAACTGACGTATATCCCCGCTCTCCAAGCAGCCAATCCTGCTACGGTCATTTTTTGTTAAATATCTGTAATTCCAGTTACAAACAGGCTGTTTTTGTTCTTCTATGGTTTAACGTACCACCTTAAGCAAACAATATCGAGCATGTAATTACGTCATTCTTACAGAATATTACAAGTTAAATCAATATTCCAGAATATCGACATATTATTTATCAGGGAACGCATTCATGACTCAAGGTAGATCTTCTCCTTTTCTTGATTCTGTTCGCGATTCGATGCGAGTCAGGCATTACAGCATCCGTACCGAGCAGGCTTATATTGGCTGGATTAAGCGATTTATACTTTTTCACAATAAGCGGCACCCCAGAGAACTTGGTGAACAAGAGGTGGTAGAGTTCCTTACGTATCTTGCTGTTTCGAGAAAAGTGGCGCCGGGAACACAGAATCAGGCGTTTAATGCGCTTGTGTTCCTTTATAAGGTGGTATTGGGCCAACCGTTGGAGGATCTTTCCGCTACCGTCAGGGCAAAGAAACCCCAAAAGCTGCCCGTTGTGCTAACGCCTCAGGAGGTAGGTGAGATATTGCGGCAACTTCATGGCCACTATTGGCTGGCCGCATGTTTGATGTATGGTTCGGGCCTGCGCCTGATGGAGTGTATGCGGCTCAGAGTCAAAGATCTCGACTTCAACCATCGCGCAATTGTGGTACGCAATGGAAAAGGAGCGAAGGATCGGGTGGTGACACTGGCGGATGAATTGATGGTTCCCCTACAACGCCATCTGGAATCGGTAAAAATGATCCATGAAAAGGATCTCAAGGATGGTTTTGGTGCCGTTTATCTGCCTTATGCGCTGGAACGCAAGTATCCCAAGGCACCGACGGAATGGGGCTGGCAGTATTTGTTTCCCGCCGGGGAACGAAGTATTGATCCCCGCTCCGGTGTGGAGCGGCGTCACCACCTGGGGGAGCAATCAGTACAAAGGGCAATGAAAAAAGCCGTGCGTAAAGCCAACATTCACAAACCAGCCAGTTGTCATACCCTGCGCCACTCTTTTGCAACTCACTTGCTGGAAAGGGGAATGGATATCCGCACGGTTCAGGAGCAGTTGGGGCATTCCGATATCCGCACCACGCAAATCTATACTCATGTGCTCAAACGTGGTGGAAATGCCGTGATAAGCCCGTTAGGAGCCGTTGTTACTCGGGATTCCTGATTGGGGACAGCCTTTTCCGGTACTTCATTTAGCGGATAAAAGCCCCTTTTCCGAGATCATATCGACCGCTTTTTATACTGCCGTTTATTCAATTCCTGCTCCGAAAAAAGGCGCTTGAACTGCTTGACTACTGTAGTAACATTGGCTGGCTTCAGCCGATCATTCAACATTTGCTATTGTCAAAATGATCCGATCGGATGAAGCCTCAAGAGTTCCCCTGAAATTCAATGGGTTTAAAGATCCTACCTATGACAGTTAGCTAGAAATCAAAGCCTTTTTACTCTGTTTCTCGCTCTTGATTTTCCTGATACTTCACATAAGCGAGGATCTTTTCCGCATCCAATCCAACCATGTCAACACGATATCCTCTTGCCCGAAAATGATTACCCCAATATGGACGCTTCTTTAACTCCTTGAGCTTATTGAGAACCCGCATGGCTGTTCTACCCTTCAACATCCCAACAATGTCTGATACCGAAACCTTTGGTGGAATCAATATCAATAGATGTACATGCTCTGTTTGAATATCGAGCTCTACAATTTCACTCTTCTTCTGTTCAGAGAATGCACGGATACAACGCTCAACCTCCGCCGCTACCTTTCCAGCCAATATTCGAAACCGGTACGTTGGAACCCAAACCACATGGTACTGACAGCATCAAAATGAATGTGATGACTTTCTAAATCGACTTATTGCTTTTCCTCTTCGGTCGTTGTGGGGACAACACCCAGAGGTATAGCAATGGGTCGTTCAACTAGCAAAGCCGTTGAACTCTGACCACGCGCTCAGCGCGTGATTTTTTCATTTGCGAATAAAGATGCAAGCAAAGCGGCGCAGCTTTATTTTGTCCGTGTGTATGCGATTGTTATGTTCTTCTCTATGAGTAGTGCGTCCATATTCGGATAACTTTAACAACATGCTTTTCTTCGCAAACTTGGTAGACCAATCTATGTTGAATATTTATTCTTCGCGAGTAGGCGCCAGAGAAGTCACCAACCAACTTTTCATATGGAGGCGGTTTTTTATAAGGATTCTCTTCTAGCACTTCCAGCAATGATATGACCTTATGCCTCAACCCGGATGCTGCAATTTTCTTAGCGTCTTTTGGGGCCTGTTTTGTATATACCAATTCCCAGCTCACCAACCAGGCTCCTTAGAGCACTCTGATATATTTTGACTCATGCCTTCTTTAATTGCTTCACGCATTCCGGGCACTGACAACAAATGTAGCGTTTCAGCAATTGCGTTCCAATCATCCTCGGAAACAAGGACAGCATTACCTCTTTTTCCTGTAATTACAATGGGTTGATGAGTCTCTGCCACCTCATCAATAAGACTATAGAGCTTAGAGCGAGCTTCTGTTGCATTCAATATTGTCATGATAAATACCTCCTCGACTTAGCGTGCGCTATTGCGTACGGTATGTCAAAGCATATTTTGAACATAACAAATGGATAGTCAGCGGAATACTCCCCATGGAAGGTGAAACAATCTCAGATAGGGGTATACTCAACACATCATTAGCCTAGGAGAAACAATGCTCGAACTGTTAAACGATAATGTGCTCTGGTGGCACTGGATCATAGTGGGGCTGGCGCTGCTGGTCGCGGAGATGATAACCGGAACTTTCGTCCTGCTTGGCCTGGGCATCGCTGCCATCCTGGTCGGTGCAATCGCTCTGCTGTCCGATGTCTCGTTCAACACCGAACTTTTGCTGTGGCTGGTTTTTTCGGTCGTAGCAATGGGGATCTGGTTTAAGTGGTTCAGAGCCAAACCCGTCACTCAAAGCGGACAGTCAAACTACCGTCTGGATACCTTGGGTACCGTAAAGGAAGAGATTGCCCCCCACCACCGTGGCAAAGTGGTTTTTGACACCCCGGTTCTGGGCAACGCCTCATGGTACGCCACTGCCAGAATGCGGATTCCCGAGGGAGCACGGGTAAAAATCGTGCAGATCAGCGGACAACTTATCGAAGTGAAACAAATATAAAGGTAAAAATCATGGAATCGCTAAATTTCGAAGCACTGAATATATTGATAGTACTTGCAGTTGTTGTCGTGCTAACACTCTACATGGGGATCAAGATTGTCCCCCAGGGGGAGGAGTGGGTAGTGGAAAAACTGGGGAAATTTTCCCGCACGCTCCATCCCGGACTCAATTTCATTATTCCCTATGTTGAACGGGTAAGGCAACGCATTTCCACCCGCGACATTATCATGGATATTCCACAGCAGGAGGTGATAACCCGGGACAATGCCGTTATCCTTACCAACGCCATCGCATTTGTCAGGGTCACCAATCCAAGAGATGCCCTCTATGGCGTCGAAAACTTCGAGCTGGCTATTATCAATTTAATTATGACAACCCTGCGCTCCATCGTGGGTGAAATGAAACTTGACGAAGCACTATCCAACCGTGAGCAGATCAAGGCCCGGCTCAAAGAGCAGATTATCGACGACGTAGCCGACTGGGGAGTAACCGTGAAATCGGTGGAGATCCAGGACATCAGCCCCAGCAAGTCGATGCAGGCATCCATGGAGCGCCAGGCGGCGGCCGAGCGGGAACGGCGTGCCATCGAGACCACTGCCGAGGGCAACAAGAACGCCATGATCCTGGAGGCACAGGGCAAGCTGGAAGCCGCCAAGAAAGAGGCGCAGGCGCAAATCGCACTGGCCAACGCCTCTGCCAAGGCGATCGAGATGATCAGCCAAAGCGTTCAGGACAAGGAGCTGCCTGCCATGTTCCTGCTGGGTGACCGATATATCGATACGCTGGAAAAGATGGGGCAGAGCGAAAATGCCAAGCTGATTGTCTACCCGGCGGACCTGCAGGGAACCATCAAGGGAATGTTGGGAAATGTCTTTAAAAAATAGCAAGGAACCCGGTTAGAACAAGCGGCAAAATGATCCGTTTTGCCAGTACACTTCTGTTGGCTGCAGCCCTGTCCAGTTGCAGCCTGCTACGCCCCTGGCACACACAGCCCGATCTGCCGGAGACACCACCGACCTGGACCGCCGCGAGCACCAGCAAACAGATCTTTGATGCAACCGCCTGGCGCAGGGAGTTTGCCGACCCACAGCTGACAAACTTGATTGAAGAGGCGGTCGGCAACAACTTCGACCTGCGCAGCGCCGCCGCCCGTGTCAACGCTGCACGGGCCAGCGCCGTTGTCAGCGGTGCCGACCGAATCCCCCAAATCTCCGCCTCACTCAACGCCAGTCGGGCGAAACGGGCCACGGTGGTAGGTGGCACCGTTATCTCCGGCATCAGCAACTACTTCCAGAGCGGAATAGAGATCCGCTGGGAGGCTGACATCTGGGGGCGACTCAGCCACCAGGCACGGGCCGCAACCCTGGAGCTGGCCGCCAGCGAGGCGGACTACCAGGCCGCCCGGCTCTCACTGGCCGCCAACATCAGCCGCGCCTGGTTCAACGCCATCGAGACACGGCAGCAGGTGGAACTTTCGCGGCAGACCGTCGCCAACTACCGGCAGGCGCTGGAGAGCATCCGCGGCCGTTACCGCTCCGGGCTGAACAGCGCACTGGACGTGCGGCTGGCACGCAGCAACCTCGCCAGCGCCGAGAGCCAGCTCGCGGCGCAGCAGCTCCGCCTGGACGGAGAGCTGCGCACCCTGCAGACCCTGCTGGGACGCTACCCCTCCCGTCAGCTTGCCCTGGCGGACAACCTCCCCGAGCTGCAACAGCCGGTACCGGCCGGACTGCCCGCCGACCTGCTGACCCGGCGACCGGATCTGAACGCGGCACAACACCGCCTGCAGGCAGCCGACGAGCGCGCCAGCCAGGCGGCGAAGGACCGCCTGCCGCGCATCCAGCTCACCACCAGCGGCGGCACCAGCAGCGACCAGCTGAACAGCCTGCTGGAGGGCGACCGCCTGATCTGGAGCCTCGTCGGCGGCATCACCGCTCCCCTGTTTCAGGGCGGGCGGCTGAAGGCCAACCAGCAGCTGGCCCGGGCCAACGCCGAACAGGCGGTGAACCAGTACGCCCAGAGCCTGCTCAACGCCTTTCGTGAAGTGGAGACCGCCCTGGCCGCCGCCCCGCTGCTGGAGATCCGACAGCAGGCACTGCAAACGGCGGTGCAGGAGGCCCGAGAATCGGAACGGCTGGCCGCCGAGCAATACCGCACCGGGCTGGTGGATATAACCACCTGGCTGGAGGCCCAGCGACGGCTGTTCAACGCCCGCAGCAACCTGCTGCAGATCCGCAACCAGCGCCTGCAGAACCGCATCGACCTGCACCTTGCCCTGGGTGGGGATTTTATCACTGCTGCCAGCTCTGAAGCTGTGGACAAGAGTAGATTTGCCACACGGACACTAACTCCAGGAAGAGACTCGGAAGTTGCGGAACAATGACTGGTTCAAACACTCCGTGTACTCTGTGTCTTTATGGTGAATTACCAGAATAACTGATGAATAAAATCTCCAAACTTCTGCTCCCCCCGCTGGTACTGCTGATCAGCGCCGCAATCGCCTGGCTGGCCATCATCAACCGGCCGGAGCCGGAGCGGAGAGAGCCGGTGGTGGAGAGGATCAGCGTCGAGGTAATGCCGCTGCAGCGGCGGGATTTCCCGATCCGGATCGGCAGCCAGGGCACCACCCGGCCGCACACCGAAACCACCCTGATCGCGCAGGTTTCCGGCACGGTGATCGAGGTGTCGCCGCGTTTCAATCCCGGCAGTTTTTTCCGCGCCGGGGATCTGCTGCTGAGGATCGATCCGCGTGATTACCGGGCCGCCGTCACCATCGCGGAATCCGAACTGGCCCAGGCCCGGCTGCGGCTGGCGCAGGAGCAGGCCCGCGCGGCGCAGGCGCGGCGTGACTGGGAGCGCCTGGGGGAGCCGGGGGAGCCCGATCCGCTGGCGCTGCGCAAGCCCCAGCTGCAGAGCGAGCAGGCCGCGGTGGCAGCCGCCGAGGCCCGGTTGACGCAGGCCCGGCTCAATCTGCAGCGCACCCGGATCCGCGCCCCCTACAATGGACGGTTGCTGGAGAAAAAGGCGGATCTGGGGCAGTTCCTCAACCCCGGTACGGTAGTGGGCCGGATCTACGCGGTGGATTTCATCGAGGTGCGGCTGCCGCTGAGCAATCGGCAGCTGGCCTTCGTCACCATCCCGGAGCTGTACCAGGAGCAGGAGAACCCCGCTCCCGCCGGCCCGGCGGCCACCATCCGGGCGGAGATCGGCGGGCGGGAGTACCGCTGGCCGGCGCGGATCGTCCGCTCCGAGGGGGCCATCGATCAGGGTAGCCAGCAGACCTTCGTGATCGCGCGGGTGGATGAGCCCTACGCCCGGCGCGAACCGGGCCGGCCGCCGCTGAAGATCGGCCAGTTCGTGCAGGCGGAGATCGAGGGGCGCACGCTGGAGAGGGTGTTCGTGGTCCCCGACAGCGCCCTGCACTCCGGCAACACCATCTTCATCGTCGACAGCGACGACCGGCTGCGCCAGCACCAGGTCGGGATCGTCTGGCGGGATGGCGAGCAGACAGTAATCGAGGGCGATCTCCGGGAGGGCGCCCGGCTGGTGATCAGCCCGGTCAGCGCCAGCCTGATCGGCCGCCGGGTTTCGGTATCAGCCACCAGCGGGGAGCCGCGTTGAACGCGATGATCGCCTGGTTCGCCCGCAATGACGTGGCGGCCAATCTGCTGATGGTACTGATCCTGGCGCTGGGGGCGATGGCCATCAGCCAGCGCATCCCGCTGGAGATCTTCCCCAGTTTCGAGGCCGACATGGTGCGCATCAACGTGCCGTTTCGCGGCGCCACCCCGGCGGATGTGGAGTCCGGTGTGGTGGTGCGCCTGGAAGACACGCTGCGCAATCTGGAGGGGGTCAAGCGGCTCACCGCGGTGGCGATGGAGGGGGTCGCCACCGTCATCGTGGAGATCGAGCGCGGCTACAACGCCCGCGAGATGCTGGGGGATATCAAGAGCCGGGTCGATGGCATCAGCACCTTCCCGGCCGGGATCGAGCGCCCGGTGGTCAATCTGGTACAGCAGCGCAAGGAGGTGATAGATGTGGTGATCGCCGGGGAGCTGCCGGAGCGGGAGCTGCGCCAGCTGGGGGAACGGGTCCGGGATGAGCTGCGCGCGCTGCCCGCCATCTCCCAGGTGGAGCTGATCGGGGTGCGCCCCTACGAGATCAGCATCGAAATCGCGGAGCAAACCCTGAAGCAGTACGGGCTGAAGTTCGACGACGTGGCCCGGGCGATAGAGAACAGCTCTCTGGATATCTCCGCCGGGGCGCTCAAGACCCGCGCCGGGGAGATCCTGCTCAGCACCCGCAGCCAGGCCTACCGGCAGCAGGAGTTTGCCGCCATCCCCGTAATCACCCGGCCCGACGGCACCCGGCTGACCCTGGGCGATATCGCCACGGTGCGGGACGGCTTCGAGGATGTGCCGCTGAAGGCGGAGTTCAACCATCAGCCGATGGTGGCCATCGAAGTCTACCGGGTAGGCGACCAGAGCGCGCTGGAGGTGGGTGACGCCGTCAAGCAGTATGTGGCGCAGGCGGCGGCGACCATGCCGCCGGGGGTCACCCTCAGCTACACCCACGACCGCTCCCGCTACATCAAGTCACGCATCGGTACCCTGACCAACAGCGCCCTGCAGGGAGGGATCATCATCTTCCTCCTGCTGGCACTGTTCCTGCGCCTGGCAGTGGCCTTCTGGGTGGTGGTGGGGATCCCCATCAGCTTCATGGGGGCGCTGGCGCTGGCCCCCGAGCTGGGGGTGACCATCAACCTGATCAGCGTGTTCGCCTTCATCGTGGTGCTGGGGATCGTGGTGGACGATGCCATCGTCACCGGCGAGAACATCTACACCCACCGCAAACGGGGCAAGAGCGGACTCAGCGCCGCCATCGACGGCGCCCAGGAGGTGGCGGTGCCGGTCACCTTCGGCATCCTCACCACCGTCGCCGCCTTCCTGCCGCTGTTCATGGTGGAGGGGGTGCGCGGCCAGATCTTTGCCCAGATCCCGGCCATCGTGATCCCGGTGCTGCTGTTTTCGCTGGTGGAGTCCAAGCTGATCCTGCCGGCCCATCTCAAACACCTCAGCGACAACCCCCCGCAGCAGCGCTGGATGCAGCTGCTGGCGCGGTTGCAGGGGGGCGTCGCCGACGGCTTCGAACGGGCCATCGAGACCCTCTACCGGCCGCTGCTGAAAACCGCGCTGCAGCGCCGCTATCTCTCACTGTCGCTGTTCATCGGCGTCAGCCTGATCATCTTCAGCCTGGTGCTGGGCGGCCATCTCAGTTACGTCTTCTTCCCGCGGGTACAGAGCGAAACCGCCCGCGCCGTGCTCACCATGCCCCCCGGCACCCCGTTCGCCACCACCCTGCGCCATATCGACCACTTCACCAAAGAGGCGGAGAAGCTGCGCGACAAGTATACCGATCCCGAAACCGGCGAGAGCATCATCCGGGACATCATCTCCACCACCGGCTGGAAGGGGGGAGGCCTGATCGACTCCCACATCGGCCGGGTGGTGTTCGAGATCATCCCGCCGGAGCGGCGCACCCTGGAGATCAGCAGCGCCGAGCTGGTGCGCGAGTGGCGCCACAACATCGGCACCATTCCCGGCGCGCAGGAGATCACCTTCCGCGCCGAGATCGGCCACGCCGGAGAGCCCATCGACATCCAGCTCAGCGGCAGCAACACCGAACACCTGGCCGCCATCGCCGACACCCTGAAACAGCGGCTGCGCGAATACTCCGGCCTGTTCGACATCCACAGCACCCTGGAGGGGGGCAAGGAGGAGATTCAGTTGAGCATCAGGCCGCAGGCACAGCTGCTGGGCCTGACCCAGGCCGACCTGGCCCGTCAGGTGCGCCAGGGGTTCTTCGGCCATGAGGTACAGCGCATCCAGCGGGACGGGGAAGAGGTGCGGGTGGTACTGCGCTACCCGGAACAGCAGCGGCGGACCATCGCCGCACTGGAGTCGATGAGCATCCGCACCGCCGACGGCAGCGAACTCCCCTTCACCGCGGTGGCGACCGCCACCAGCGGCCAGAGCCCCGCGCGCATCACCCGCATCGACGGCAAGCGCACCATCAACATCCGCGCCGACGCCAACAAGGAGACCACCGATCTCGAAGCGATCAAGCGGGATCTGAACCGTCTGCTGCCGGAGCTGCTGAAAAAATACCCCGGCATCGAGTACAGCCTGGAGGGAGAGGAGCGCGAACAGCAGGAGTCGCTGCACAGCCTGAAGGTGGGGATCCTGTTCGTACTGTTCGTCATCTACGCCCTGCTGGCGATCCCCTTCCGCTCATACACCCAGCCGCTGATTGTCATGGCGGTGATCCCGTTCGGCACCGTGGGCGCCATCCTCGGCCACATGATCATGGGCATGACCCTCAGCATCTCCAGCATGCTGGGGATGCTGGCGCTCTCCGGCGTGGTGGTCAACGACAGCCTGGTGCTGGTGGACTACATCAACCGGCGGCGGCGCGAAGGGGTAGCGGTAATGGAGGCCATCACCACCGCCGGCAGCGCCCGCTTCCGCGCCATCTGGCTCACCTCCCTGACCACCTTCGCCGGCCTGCTGCCGCTGATCTTCGAAAAGAGCACCCAGGCGCAGTTTCTCATCCCGATGGGGGTGTCACTGGCGTTCGGAATACTGTTCGCCACCGTTATCACCCTGCTGCTGGTCCCCATCAACTACCTGATCCTCGACGACCTGCACCGGCTGTTCAGCAAGCAGTCATCTGCTGCACAGGCGGAGCGGTAACAGAGCTGGCTTATCCAGGATTCGGGAGGGATGAGTGAGAATCCGGGAGACTTAATGAAACCCGGTTATGTTTTCCACAACAGTGATCAGCGAAGGAGAACCTTTTTTGTGCTGTTCGATACGCACCGGCAGGTAACCAAAGCGGGGAGCACACCAGAACAAGGAGTGGCGCTTCCCTCCCGGCCGTATCTCCCGCACCCCGACCACTTCAACCCTGCCCATTTTGGTATCCAGCATCTTGCTCTCTGTCACCTTGTAGTGACGATGTTTTATCCGTTTACCATCCAGCAGCGAGTAGTGAAACTCTCGCTCTCCCTGGCGCAGGCGCTCCATGATGGCGAACTGGATGCTGGTCTGATCCTGGGCGTCATCAGGCAGTTTCCACTGCTTGCCTGAATGGTGGTCGATGGCAACCCCCTTGTCCCGATCGTATTCCAGATCCATGCTCTTTTTACGGCTGCCGCCATTCTCCCGATAGGTGTATCTCAACGGAACGACGTTACCATCCTCCACTACCCATTGGCTGCGCTCCTCTGTGTTTCCGTCAAGAATCCAGGCAGCCATGCCCCGGGGTTCGGCGACCGATTCGATGATATAGCTGCCGTCTTCTGCCAACCGCCCCTTGCGCTCCAGCTCAACCAGGGTGATTCCGGCCTGGCTCAGGCGATAAACGACACTAAACCGATCCGGAAGCCATATTTCATCTGCAACCGACACCGCACTGTACAGAAAAAGCAAAAGCAGGAATATCTGTCGTATAATCATCAGCGTGAGCCATCCCATTGAGTCGGCCTTTCCAGCAGCTTGCCGTCAAGATATGGCTTCTCGTTATCCAGCCTTAACCGCCCTTCGGCAAACCAGCGGATCGCCTGGGGATAGATCTTGTGCTCCTGAACCAGCACCCGCGCTGCCAAAGTTTCCGGGGTATCATCGGGAAGCACCGGCACCTCTGCCTGTATGACCACCGGGCCGCCATCCAGTTCGCCGGTAACGAAGTGGACACTGGCGCCGTGGCGCGTGTCGTTTGCTTCCAGTGCGCGCCGATGGGTGTGCAGTCCCCGGTAGTCGGGCAGCAGTGAGGGGTGGATATTGAACAGATGTCCCTGGTAGTGAGCGACAAATCCGGGAGTAAGAATGCGCATGAAACCGGCCAGTACCACCAGTTCCGGAGCATAACTGTCGATGGCCTGCTGCAGCGCCTGGTCAAAGCGCTCTCGATCGGCAAACTCCCGATGGTCGATGACCCGCGTTTCGATGCCGTGGTTACGGGCCCGCTGCAGCCCGTAGGCATCTGCGCAATTGCTGATCACGGCGCGGATCTCCACCGGCAGATGCTGCTGTTCAATCGCATCGATGATGGCCTGCAGATTGCTGCCTCCACCGGATATCAGCACCACGATGGGTAACGGCTTCATCCCCGGATCAGGACCTGCGTTTCACCCTCACCACGAGTGCGGATCTGGCCAATTCGCCATACCGTCTCGCCAGCCTGCTGCAGAACTGATAGCGCCGTGGCGGCATCCTCTGCGGCCACACACAACACCATGCCGATGCCGCAGTTGAATGTACGGTACATCTCCTCGGTTTCGATATTGCCCTTCTCCTGCAGCCAGTCAAATATGGGGGGCTGCTGCCACGCCCGGGCGTCAATTTCGGCGCAGCACTCGTCCGGTAACACACGGGGAATGTTTTCCAACAGTCCCCCGCCCGTGATGTGGGCCAGCGCATGGATATCGATCTGCTGCAGCAGCGACAGCAGTGGCTTGACATAGATCCGGGTCGGCTCCAACAGCGTCTCTCCAAGGGTGCGCTGCTGGAACGGTTGGCCGAGATCGCTGTTGTCCACCTCCAGGATTTTGCGAATCAGGGAGTAACCGTTGGAGTGCGGTCCCGATGAGGCCATTCCCAGCAACACATCTCCGGCCCTGACCTTGCTGCCGTCGATAATGCGGGATTTCTCGACCACCCCCACACAGAAACCGGCCAGGTCATAGTCCCCTTTGGCGTACATGCCGGGCATCTCCGCCGTTTCGCCTCCGATCAGGGCGGCTCCGGCAAGCTCACACCCCTGACCAATTCCCCTGACCACCTCGGTAGCGGTCTCCACATCCAGCTCGGCGGTGGCATAGTAGTCCAGGAAGAACAGCGGCTCGGCACCCTGTACAATCAGATCATTGACGCACATGGCGACCAGATCGATGCCGATAGTGTCATGCTTGCCCATGGTCATCGCCAGTTTGAGCTTGGTGCCCACACCGTCGGTTCCCGCCACCAGCACCGGCTCCCGGTAGCGATCCAGCGGCAGTTCGAACAGGGCGCCAAACCCGCCCAGGCCCGCCAGCACTCCGGGGCGGCGGGTACGGGCGGCAATCGGCTTGATCTGTTCTACCAGGGTGTTGCCGGCCTCAATATTGACACCGGCATCCCGGTAGCTGATGGAAGATGGTTGGCTTTCTGGGTTCAAATGGACTCTCCAAAAGTAGCGATGCAGGCAGGCAAATGCCGTTTAGGTTATTCTATCAATCATGGGATTGACAGGGAAAGCTTACATTTAATATATATGCGGGAGAAAAGGCGTCAGGCGCAAGGGGTTTTAATGTTATACAGATCGTTTTTTGTTCTCATTTTTTCTTTGTTGTTCATCTCTGCAGGATGGGCGGAACCAGTTACCGGCCTTTACGAATCGGAGGTTCCGGTTGAAGATCAGAGTCAGGAACAGCGCCAGCAGGCTATCCGTAAAGCACTTGAAGAGGTATTGGACAAGGTTGCCACTGCACGTGAGTCAACCATTGCCAGAGATCTCCTGAACAGTGCCCTGGAGCGCGCCGAGCACTATATACAGCAGTACCGTTATACAGAACAGGGGTTGTGGGTGCATTTTGACAACCGGGCGGTCGACGAACTACTGCAGCAGGATCTGCCCAGCAGCACCACACCAGATGAGGGAATCCTGCTGAAAGTGACCGGGATTCGCTCCCTGTCGGATTATGTGCGGGTTACAAATTATCTGGCTTCACTGAAATTGCTGTCTGCTGCTTGGCCACGCATCGTGGCGCCGGACAGTACCCTGTTCCAGATAAGAGCACGCAACGGACGGGGAGCAGTGGCGCAAGCCATCGTCCGGGATGGTTTTCTGCAGCGGATAGATGGGGACGCGCCGGTGCTCTCTTTCCTCTATTCACCCTGACGACATACAGCAGACCATTAAAAATGCAGGCCCGAGACATTCCCAATCTCATCACGGCGTTACGCTTTTTGATGGTACCGCCAACACTCTTGCTATTGCTGGATGAGCGCTATTCACTGGCGCTGTTGATCTTTGCCATTGCCGGAATCTCTGACGGAGTCGATGGCTTTCTCGCCAAACACTACGGGTGGACCAGCCGCCTCGGCGCCATTATGGATCCCCTCGCAGACAAGCTGTTGCTGGGCTCCACTTTTATCGTACTCGCATGGCTGGGCGATCTTCCAATATGGCTGGTAGCACCAATTATCTTGCGAGATACCGTGATTGTTTCCGGCGGACTCGCATACCATTTCCTGATCGGCCACTACGAAATGGCCCCCTCCATCATCAGCAAACTGACTACTTTCAGCCAGATAATGCTGGTCGTTATCGTGCTGGCTGTCTACGGCGATCTGATCTCCGTGGCGCAGCCGGTACTGGATGGTCTGGAAATAGCGGTACTTGTATTAACCCTTGCCAGCGGTGCTTCCTATGTGTGGAGCTGGGGCAAGAAAGCACTGCAATCAGTATGAACCAGCTACCTCTCGGAATAGGTTTGCGGGAAGGCATAACCTTTGACAGTTTCCACTTCGGCAACAACAAGGAAGCCCAACACACCCTCATCCACTGCCAGCAGCCATTCATCTATCTCTGGGGTCCACCGGGTAGTGGCAAAAGCCACCTGCTGCAGGCCTTGGGACATCAGGCAGCTACCCGCGGAGAAACCTCCGCCTATCTCCCGCTGGCGGACGCGGCAGAGCTGTCACCAGACTACCTTCAGGGGCTGGAGCAGCTCTCGCTGGTCTGCATCGACGATATCGACAGGATAGCACAGCTACCACAATGGGAAGAGGCGCTGTTCCACCTGTACAACCGCATCCAGACCGCCAACACCCGGCTGGCACTGACCGCCGTCAGCAGCCCCGTCACGCTGCCGATCACACTGCCTGATCTACGTTCACGCCTTTCCTGGGGGCTGGTCCTGCGGCTTAACCTGCTGGATGATGAAGGCAAACTTGCGGTCTTGCAGCAACGGGCCCGGGCCCGCGGCATGGAGCTGCCAACCGAGGTAGGACGCTATCTTCTGCACCGCATATCAAGGGATATGGCTTCATTGTCAAACTGGCTGGAAAAGCTGGATGAGAGATCGCTGGCCGCACAACGCAAACTGACCATCCCTTTTGTGCGTGAGCTGCTTTCACCGGATGAAGAAAAACCGGCCTGATTGTCGAGCGGCGGATAAACCGGGATCATATCCAGCGTCTCACCCGCGCTCTGTAGGCACTGAACTCGTCAGGAAAAAGCTCCGCCAGCACCCTCTCCTCCGGGATTATCTGAAATCTTGTGATATACCAGACGAAGAGGACCAGCACGGCAAGGTTGACAATATTACCCAGCCACAGCATCCAGGAGAGCAGCACCAGCATTACGCCAAGATACATCGGGTTTCTGCTGAATCTGTATATTCCCGCATTGACCAGCCGGGCTGTATTTCGGGGTTTCATGGGATTGACGGTGGTATCCGCACCAAGAAACAGCGCAATTGCCGATATCTCTACCGCCAGCCCGGCAAGAAACACCATCAGGGGAAACAGGCCCGGTATCTCCAGCATCATCATGGGCAGAGTCGCAAATTCGGCGATCTGCCACATTATTGCCGCCGATATCAACGCCACCAGCGGAGGTGGAACCTTCAGCTCCATCTCAGCGGCCGGTACCCTGCTTCAACAGTGCCCGAGCCGTTTCCGCCAATCGCCGACCCAGCGCCAGACACAAACGCTGCTCCTCTTCGCTCAACGGCAGATCACTGTCAACACCAGCCAGGTGGCTGGCGCCATAGGGAGAACCACCCGTTCGGGTGTGCAACAGATCGGTCTCACTATAAGGCAAACCGACAATCAACATGCCGTGGTGCAGCAGCGGCAGCATCATCGACAGCAGGGTGCTCTCCTGACCACCGTGCATACTGGAGGTGGAGGTAAACACCGCACCCGGTTTTCCCGCCAGCGCCCCGGACAACCACAGCGGGGCGGTACCATCCAGAAAATATTTCATTGCCGCCGCCATATTGCCAAACCGGGTCGGGCTGCCCAGAGCAAGGCCGGCACACTCCTGCAGATCCTGCTGCTGGACGTAGGGTGAACCCGACTCGGGAATATCATCTTCAACCGCCTCACACACGGTTGAAACCGGAGGCACGGTACGCAAGCGGGCCTGCATCCCGGATACCTCTTCGATCCCGCGTGCTATATAGCGGGCCATGTTAGCCGTTGCACCGCGATGGCTGTAATAAAGCACCAGAATATCGGCCATAACTGTTCTCCTCGGGAGGTTATCAACCACCCTATTCTAGCACTGTCCCGGATTCCATCCCTTCTGCCCCATCCCTGCGGAAGTTTCGTAACCATCCAGGCCGGAATCATCCACCTTGACAGCCTATAGGGGCAGTGTTAGCTTGCAGCGCACGGACAGACGTTCTTTTTCGCTGATTTTTATATGATTCTGCAAAACGACAGGCAGACTATGAGATGCTGAAAACGCTAATTGCATTGGGAATAAAATATCTCGTAATCATACTGTTGCTGATCAGCACCGGTTGCGCCAGCACACCACCGGTACAGGAGATGAGCGATGCGCGTCAGGCGGTACAGGCCGCCCGTGATGCCAGTGCCGGGCACTATGCACCAATCAGCTTCGGGGAGGCCGAACGCCTGCTGGAGCAGGCAACCCGGCTGCTTGAGGCAAAAAACTACCGCAAGGCCAGACAGAGCGCCCTAGCCGCCAAGGAGATGGCTCTGAAAGCACGCCATGCTTCATCCAGAAAACAGCGTAACGAAAAATATCCGGAGGACTGAATCCGGCCCTGCTGCTGGCTTGTCACATTCAATGATGAAAAAACTGGAAACTGCTTTTGAAAACTTTCTGTGGAACAGCCGCTTTATTGTACTGATTGCGGTAGTTTCCAGTCTGTTTATCGCATTTGCGGTGTTTTATGTCGCCACGGTCGATGCGTTCTACACCATCTACCAGGCGCTGGAATACGGCATGCCTGGAATGGAGAAGGCGGAGAAGATGGCCTTGCGCGCCTCTATCATCACCCATGTGGTGGAGATTGTGGATGGCTATCTGTTGGCTACGGTACTGCTGATCTTTTCGCTGGGGCTGTATGAGCTGTTCATCAGCAAGATCGATCTGGCAGAAAACTCGGAAAAATCATCCAACGTGTTGCTGATTCACAGCCTGGATGATCTGAAGAACCGGCTGGCCAAGGTTATTCTGATGATCCTGATTGTGCGCTTTTTCGAATATGCTATCGGGATGAAGTTTTCCACCCCGCTGGATTTGCTGATGTTCTCCGGAGGTATTGCGCTGGTGGGGCTGGCTCTGTATCTGTCCCATTCCGCTGAAAAAAAGGGCTGACAAGGACGCGTTGACAATCAACCCACAGGAGAAATTCATTGACAAAACTAGCGTTATTCCTATCAGCGATGCTGCTCCTCTGCGGCTCTGCAGGAGCAACAACCGATTTCAGTCTGCCAGGCCTTGATGGCAAGACCTACCGGCTGTCCGATTACCGCGGAAAGTGGGTGGTAGTGAACTACTGGGCTACTTGGTGCCCCCCTTGCCGGAAAGAAATTCCTGATCTTATCGAGTTTCACGAGCGCAACAAGAATGACAAGGCTGTCGTGCTAGGAGTAGCGTACGAGCAGATCAGCACCAGCAGACTACAGAAATTTGTCGACAAATACGCCATTAACTACCCGATCCTGATGGTTGAGCCTGGCTCACCTAATGTGCTCGGCCCGATTCCGGGGCTACCCACCACCTACCTGGTCTCTCCCAAGGGCAAGATAGTGGCGCAGCAGGCCGGCCTAATCACCGGCAAGGCAATCGAGAAGTTTATCCAGAATTACACTGAATGACACAGGGCATCCGTTGTATCGTCAAGGGGCGCGTACAGGGGGTGTTTTTTCGCGCCACAACGCAGAAAAAGGCAGCTGAACTGGGGCTGCATGGCTGCGCAAGCAATCTGCCTGACGGCAGCGTTGAGGTGGTTGCCTTTGGAGAGCCGGAATCCCTGCAGACTCTGCAGGAGTGGCTGTGGCAAGGCCCCCCTGCAGCGCAGGTCAGCGAAGTACAATGCTCGGACTTTGAAGGAAAACTCCGCGACTGCACGGGAGATGTCAGGTTTTATTAACCCGGGTTCCGCAATCCTTCGGGAAGCTTGAATACCACCTTCTCGGGACGGGTAATATAATTCTCCACCGAACCCGCTCCCCAGGCTTTCAATTGTGCTATCACCTCCTGAACCAGAATTTCCGGCGCTGAGGCCCCCGCGGTAAGCCCGATCCGGTTTTTCCCATCCAGCCATTCCCGCTGAATCTCTCCTGCATTATCAATCAGGTAGGCCGAGGCGCCATTGCGCTCTGCCACTTCACGCAGGCGGTTGGAGTTGGAACTGTTGGGAGAACCCACTACCAGAACCAGATCACAGCGGTGGGCCAGATCCTTGACCGCATCCTGTCGGTTCTGGGTGGCGTAGCAGATATCATCTTTCTTCGGTTGCAGGATATTGGGGAAGCGGTCACGCAGCGCTTCGATCACCTGACTGGTGTCATCAAGAGAGAGCGTGGTCTGAGTCACCAGGGCCAGATTGTTAGGATTTATCACCTTCAGATGCTCAACATCTTCCGGAACTTCGACCAGATAGATCCCCCCGGTTGAACTGTCATACTGCCCCATGGTGCCTTCCACCTCGGGATGGCCGGCATGTCCGATCAGAACACATTCGCGCCCCTCCCTGGCATAACGCTCCACCTCAAGATGTACCCGGGTAACCAGAGGGCAGGTGGCATCGTAAACCTTGAGATTGCGACGCCGGGCCTCCTGCTGCACCGCCTTGGAAACCCCGTGGGCACTGAAAATCACAATGGCATCATCCGGCACCTCATCCAGATCCTGGACAAACCGCGCCCCTTCGGCCCGCAACCCCTCCACCACAAACCGATTGTGCACCACCTCGTGACGCACATAAATAGGTGCGCCGAACCGTTCCAGGGTGCGCTCCACAATCTCGATGGCGCGATCAACTCCGGCACAAAAACCGCGCGGATTGGCTAACAGAATATTCATTGCAGGATTTTTACCTCATAATAGGCAGTCGTTATACAACTCTGGAGCAGTTTAATGAGTGATCTGTCTCGTGCACAAGTAGAATCCGCCATCAGCGAATATATCGATCCCTGGCTGGAAACCGATCTGCTATCCGCAAAGTGCGTCAAGGATATCAGCACTGCGGACGGAAAGGTAAACATCAAGATAGTGCTCGGATTCCCCGCCGCCGGTTACCAGCAGGATCTGGAGCAGCAGCTGCGACAACGGATTACGCTCCTCGAGGGCGTTTCAGGACTGGAGATCGAGATTACCACTCACATCATCCGGCATGCAGTACAGAAGGGAGTTCAGCCGCTCAAGGGGATAAAGAATGTGATTGCCGTAGCATCCGGCAAAGGTGGAGTAGGGAAGTCCACCACCGCAGTCAATCTGGCGCTCGCCCTTCAGGCGGAAGGTGCCAGGGTGGGGATTATGGATGCCGATATCTACGGCCCCAGTCTGCCCCGGATGATTGGCGCCACCGGAAAACCGGAGTCGAAAGATGGCAAGTCCATGGAGCCAATCGTCAGCCACGGATTGCAGACCATCTCCATCGGCTATCTGATAGACGAAGAAACCCCGATGATCTGGCGTGGCCCCATGGTGACCAGTGCCCTGCAGCAGCTGATCAACGACACCAACTGGCAGGATCTCGACTACCTGATTATCGACCTTCCCCCCGGCACCGGTGATGTTCAGCTCACCTTGGCACAGAAGGTTCCGGTCAGCGGCGCAATCATCGTCACCACCCCGCAGGATATTGCACTGCTGGATGCGCGCAAGGGGCTGAAGATGTTCGAGAAGGTGAGCGTGCCGGTACTCGGCATTGTCGAAAACATGAGCACCCATATCTGTTCGCAGTGCGGTCATGAGGAGCATGTTTTTGGCGAAGGGGGTGGCAAACAGATGGCCGAACAGCATGGTGTCACGCTGCTGGGTTCGCTCCCCCTGGATATCCATATCCGCGAACAGGCCGACAGCGGAAACCCAACCCTGGTTGCCGATCCGGAGAGCCGCCTGAGCACTGTTTATCGTGACATGGCTCGCCATACCGCCGCACAACTCTCCTTGCGGCCGAGAGACTTCAGTCACAAGTTTCCCAGCATTGTGGTAGAGAAGTAGTTTACGAGGAAAAAGAAAACAGATGAGCATCAAGTCCGATCACTGGATCCGCCGCATGGCAGAACAGCACAACATGATTGAACCGTTCGTATCACGCCAGGTGCGGGATACCGATGCCGGCAGGGTGATCTCCTATGGCACCTCCAGCTACGGTTACGATATCCGCTGCGCCGACGAGTTCAAGATCTTTACCAACATCAACTCCGCCATCGTGGACCCCAAGGAGTTTGACGCCGACAGTTTTGTGGATTTCAAGGGGGATGTCTGCATCATCCCGCCCAACTCCTTTGCCCTGGCCCGTACCGTGGAGTACTTCCGCATTCCGCGCAGTGTACTGACCGTCTGTCTGGGAAAATCCACCTACGCTCGCTGCGGGATCATCGTCAATGTCACCCCGCTGGAACCGGAGTGGGAGGGCCATATTACCCTTGAGTTTTCCAACACCACCCCACTGCCTGCAAAAATCTATGCCAATGAAGGTGTTGCCCAGGTGCTGTTTTTCGAGTCCGACGAGGTATGTGAAACCTCGTACAAGGACCGCGGTGGCAAGTATCAGGGACAGACCGGAGTTACGCTACCTACCTCATAATGCCGGAAGGGCACCTCTAAAAACAGTAATTTTTTCGCAAGAGCAAGGAAGCTCCGCACGCACGACTGCATGGTCGCAGGAGGTACGAGTCCGTGGATGGACGAGGTAGAATGAAGCAGGAAGCCAGAGTCAAGAACCGCAGGGTATACATGAGGATTCGAGCACGAAGCCGACACCGCTATCGCGGAAAAGTGTATTTTTAGAGGTGCCCTGATAAAGAGTCCAAACCTTTCGTCAACGCCTTGATCAAACACAAGGAGCAACAAATAAAAGTGGTGGTATAGTGCGGATTACCATATATTTTCCGCGATAGGGGCTGGATATCTGATATGCACTGCGGTGTGAAACGCTTGATGGCCAATGCCGTCAACAGAGGCAGCCGGACGTTTCTCGTTATTGCTCTGCTCACACTGCTGCTCCCGGCTGCAGCCTCTGGCAATCAGGTAAAATATGTTATTCACGTCAGCGTCGATGGTCTTCGCCCAGACGCCATAACCATTCTGGGACGCAAACAGGCACCAAATTTCTACCGCCTGCGAGCAGAAGGGGCATTCACCGACAATGCCCGCACTGACGTTCACTATCTGGGCACCCTGCCGAACCACACCAGCCAGCTGACCGGACGGGGGGTAAAGGGTTCTGCCGGACACAATTACGGTGACAACAGCTTTCCACCCCTTCAGCTTACGCTCCACTCCAACAAAGGAGCTTACATAGCCAGCATTTTCGATGTGGTTCACGACCACGGCCTGTCTACAGCACTATACACCGCCAAGGAAAAATTCGAGATTTTCAGACAGAGCTACGACAGTATCAACGGCGCACCTGACCAGAAGGGAGTTGACAATGGCCGGAACAAAATCGACCACTATGTCTATATTGAAGACACAGCAAAACTGGTCAACAACTATATAGCCACCATGCGGTCCTCCCCTTTCAACTACAGTCTGCTTCATCTGCGTGATCCGGACTCTGCGGGACACGACAATTATTGGGATGTAACTCCAGGCAGCCACTACATGAATGCCGTTGCCAAAATCGACAGGTTATTGGGAAAAATTCTTGATCTGGTTGCCAGCACCCCCGGGTTATCGGGAAAAACGGTCGTTATCGTAACAGCGGATCACGGCGGCACCTATGGTTCAAATCACACCATTTTGGACAGCCGGAAAAACTACACTATCCCTTTCTATGTATGGGGAGCCGGAGTTCCTGCTGGCGCTGATCTTTATGCAATGAACAGACAAACACGCCTTGATCCCGGCCACGCACGCCCACCCTACACAGATCCTGTACAACCGATCCGAGCAGGTGATGCGGCCAATCTGGCACTGGACCTGCTGGGCCTGGAACCTGTCGAGGGTTCGAGCATTAATTTCGCCCAGGATTTAACGGTAACACAGGAACACTCGACCAAATCTTTTGTCTGGATAGTATTACTGGTTGGTCTCATTCTGCTTCTTTAAGAAAGGCCAGGCTGATGCATATTAAAAAACTCGTTTGCATAACAATTACTGTTTTTTTGTTCATTGCCAACCCCAGCGAACCGGGCCATGCTCTGGAAGTGAGCAAGAATGCCGAAACTGTATCTGAAAAAAACTGCTCCGATACTGTAATCAACAAATATCGGCCACTTCAGTGCAAACAATCCAGTTCCCCTCTTTTTCAGGCTGACGCAAATGATGTTCTGAAGCTGGAAATAATCTCTGATTTCGCACATATCAACAAGGAGATCTACAGCGAAACGGGCGGTGATTCTGCCATCATGTCCTGGCAAGACAAAAATGGAAGCACGGAGTATCTCCCGGTCTTTATAAAAGACAGGGGAAATTCCAGAAGAGATTTTTGCGAATGGGTTCCCCTGCGCATCATTTTTGAAAGACCGGAGATAAAGAGGCAGCTGGATAGTTCACTGAAGAAAATCCCGCCGGATAAAAACCGGTTGGTCGCACTGTATAACAAGCTGAAATCGATACACAAAAACAATCCGCTCAACAAAGGGATTTCCCAGAAAGACAATCTTTTCCAAAAGCTTGGTGATGACATAAAGCTGGTGACACACTGTGGAAAAAGCAGCTGGAAGCGTGTCGGTGGAGATACCCGGGAGGAGCAGGAGGAGAGACTTCTCCAGGAGTACTACATCTACCAGGTACTCGATCAGATGAAGTCGGTAACCTTGAAAACCCGTCTTGCTGAAATAACCTATCGCGATCCCGAAGGCAAAATACTTGTAACCAGGAAAGCGTTTTTCCGGGAACCGAAATCCCGGCTGGCCAAGCGGTGTGGACTGTCAAAGCGTCCCCGGGCCGGGGTGAAATACAATGGTATCGACGATATTTCCTGGTTCCAGCTAGAGCTATTTAACAGATTTGTCTATTTCAAGGACTATGATCGGGATGGGCGCAATATCAATCTGTTGTATCGAGATGACGGAAAAATATTCGCAGGCCCTTACGATTTTGATCTGTCAGGAATACTCGTCCCTGACTATCGCCCCAACAGTGCCTCACTGGAGGAAAACCTGGAACGCTATTTTCGAAGCTGGATCAAATACCATGACGGAGATGAGATGGCGGTCGTACAGATCTTCTTCATGGTAAAAAACAAAAACAGAATGCGCAGAGTGCTCGAAAACTCCCTGCTCAATGAAAAAAAGAAAGCCCATATGCTGGACTGGTTTGACAGCTATATGGCAGTTCTTGAACAGTTTATCGAAACAAACAGGAAACTGATGCCCGAGCTGGTGGAGAAGCTGGAAAAAGAAAAACTGCAATAATGCGGAGACGACTCAGCGAAGTTGAATCTGTTGATAATCAATCAGCAAGAATCCGGCATTTTTGCTGTTTTTTCTGTCGCCATCATCACTGACAATCAGGATACGGCTGTCATCACCTATATGGATTGAACTGATACCTTCCGCATTCCTCACTCCACTTAGCCCCTTCAGCAAAACCTGCCGGGGAGGCGTTTCGGGCTCGCCTTTCCAGAACCAGATCTGGTTTTGTCTGCCACCGCCTTTTTTTGAACTGCCTGCAATTATAAGATAGCCGTGCAATCGTGAATCATAACTCATTCCACGAATGGCGTTACCATTCAGGTCAAGCCGGATTAGTTCAGGCTGAAAATAAAATGAGGGAATATCTGCAAACAGTGCATCAAGATCATTGACAACAGCGATCAGGGCCCTGCCCTGCCTGTCCAGAGGAGCACGAAAACCAAGCAGTAATTTATCCTGCCCGGCATTCAAAGAGAGTGCTTCGATGTTAAACTCTCCATCGGCAGCACCTCGCTCCAGCTCGGGAAAAATTTTTATAAGTTCTTTTTTCAACCCGGTTACAACAAGCGGTTCAATAATCCGACTGCCAGAAACCCGGAACCGGGCCAGCTTGCCACGATCATCACCATAGTTTCCGCTTTCTGTATCGGAATGTGAAGTAATGGTGTAGACATAACCCTTGCTATCCACATCCACTCCCTCCAGATCATCCAGATTGCGGAACTGCCGGTACGGCCCGTTTTTTTCAAACATGTCACCCGGTGAAAGCCGAGCCGAGCTGACATCTCCCGAAGAACTAAATGTCAGCAAAGCAAACGGGTGGCCGGGCTCATCTTCCACCACAAGCACCCGACCATCACTCAACTGCTGCACCCCGGAAGGCTCGTAAATACCGCTGGAGAGTGGAAATCGGCTGAACCTGGCTGGCTCGGCACTCTGACTGATCATATCCGGTTGCCCAGGCTTCAGCATGATAACGCCAGCCACACCAATGAAAGTGACGATACAGAGACCCAGCCCAACAATAAATACTGAATATGAGGTTCGCAGCAGAAAAAATTTTCGCCGGATAATTACACTCATGGTATGGATATAGCTGACCATCTCCTCGTATACCAGATTCTTGTCATCCAACACCTCTTTCATCACCGCCACATACTCATCATTGGTAAGATCAGCATTGTCCATGAAATACATCACATTGGCCTTGCCGTTCAGAAAATCTTCCGGTCCCTTGACTGCATCACAACAACGCTCGGCAATAGGGCGGGCAGAAATAACTGCGTAGATCATTGAGATAAAACCGGAGATAAGCAATACGATAATCGGAAGAATATACAAATTGTTGTCGGCAAATGCCACCACCGATCCACCAGTAGCCAACAGAATTGAAATGATCAGGCCGTTGATGGTTATCATGATACTGGCCTTGTTATCGGCAAGACTGGTCAAGTCAAGATGGGTGCGATATTGAGAACGCAGCATGGTCTCGATACCGCGGCTGGAACCGCCTTTGAATTTTTTGCTTTTTACCCGCGTTCGGCACTGCTCCCCCCCTGCTGAATGGGGGATGGATGGAAGACCGGCTATGCCTTTTCTGTTCTTGTTTTCTTTTTTCGGTTGGGCCCGGGCAGATGTTTCTGCGGCCGTTTCCCCGGTTGATGAAACGTTATCTGTCACAATCTGATGCTCGAGGTACCTCTATCACTTTTCTTCATCTTCGCTGGAGTAAGAATAGGAAACAGAACAATGTTTTTCAACCCGCTTCAAAACAGGCGTAGCCGTTGCCGGTTTTTGATATGAGAAACAAGAATCTGTTTGAACACATCGGGGTTCTTGCTGTGGGTAATCTCACCTTCACGCGGAAAGTGAAGGTCATTGAGCCGCGACAGCCAGAAGCGCAGGGCCGCTGCGCGAAGGATTACCGGCCAGGCATCAGCCTCGCAGGGCTGAAATGGTCGCTGCTGCCGGTATCCCTCGAGCAAGGCCTGAACCCGCTCCTCATCCAGCACACCATCATCTGAAACAGCCCAATCATTGGCAGTGATCGCCAGGTCATACAGCAACAATCCGTCACAAGCGTAATAGAGGTCAATGATGCCGGTCAGCTGCTCACCAACAAACAGTGCATTGTCCCGAAAAAGATCAGCATGGATCACTCCACGGGGCAGTTGTTCAAAATGGTAGTTTGACTGAAATGCCAATTCGTTCTCCAACAACTGGCGCTCTTCAGCAGCTAGCAGTGGCTGCAGTTTTTTTGCGGTCTGCAACCACCAACCGGGACCACGGCTGTTGGCGCGGCGCCGGGGAAAATCCTGTCCCACCCGGTGCATTCTGCCAAGCTCGGTACCCAGGGTGAAGCAATGAACAGCCGCAGGCTGCTCTACACTCTTGCCGGGCAGACGCTGCACCAACGCAGCAGGTTTTGCCTTCAGGGTACGCAGATAGTGCCCCTGATTGTCAGCAACAGGATGAGCAGATGGAACACCATGTTCGGCAAGGTAGGCCATCAGTTCCAGAAAATAGTCCAGCTCTTCCGCACTATGCTGCTCGAACAGGGTAAGAACATACTCCCCCTGCTCTGTGGTGACGAAATAGTTGGTGTTCTCTATTCCGGCACTGATACCCTGAAAACCGTCCAGGCTGCCGAGAGAATAGTGTGCAAGAAAAACCTCCAGTTCAGCATGATCAACGACAGTATAGACAGACATTTAACCGACTCTACCAACGAAACAGAATCCACTGGCTGACCGAACGACCCTCCAAATCATTGCGCCGGCTGTCCAGATCACCATCCCCGTCCGTATCGATAAGGTAATAGGGATATCCCTTCGCTGGGGTAATCTTGACCATGTAGATCTGGCCATTAACGCGGTACTCCTCCACAGAGGTGTTATCCCCGGATGTGGTTATGGTTACCTCCGGCTCGGGAACATTTCCCTGCTTCACCTCGGGCATCGGGAGTTCTGAACGAAACACTTCCGGCTGATGCAGCGGCCGTGGATCAACGGCCCAAGCTGATGAGCCAGCGAAGAGGGCGGAAAACAACAGGGTATACAATTGCCGGGTTAATGGTAGCATGGTGATATGGTTACAGGTCATAGATCGAGTAGTACTTCTCTCTCTTGTGCCGAGGGCTCAAAGCCGCGATGCTCGTAGTGACTGAAGATAGCATCTACCACCTGCTGCGGTTTGTCCAGTACCTGTATTAGATCCAGATCTTCCGGATCGATGGTTTTCTCCTCTACCAGGGTGGTTTTGAACCACTCCAGCAGCCCGGTCCAAAACGGGGCATGCACCAGAATGATGGGAATACGGCGGGTCTTTCCGGTCTGCACCAGGGTCAGGATCTCCGCCAGTTCGTCCAGCGTACCGAAGCCGCCCGGCAGCACCACGTAGGCTGCCGCATATTTTACAAACATCACCTTGCGGGAAAAGAAGTGACGGAAGCTGAGAGAGATATCCTGATAAGGATTACCACTCTGCTCATGGGGCAACTGGATATTCAGGCCGATACTGGCAGACTTGCCGGCATAGGCCCCCTTGTTGGCCGCCTCCATGATCCCGGGGCCACCACCGCTTACCACCGAGAAACCGGCATCGGAAAGTGCGCGGGCAATATCCTCCGCTAGCTGATAATAGGGGTGATCCGTCTCAGTACGCGCCGAACCGAAGATGCTGACCGAGGGCTTGATGCGCGCCAGCCGTTCGAACCCCTCCACGAATTCGGCCATTATCTGGAAGATCTTCCAGGACTCCCGGGTCAGCTCTGTATCGTTGAGTGGGGTAAGACTCAACTGATGATGCCTGTTTTTATCCATTGTAATTATCAATTCCGCCGTATTATAAAAATAAACGCTCTTTTTAGCACATTGTGTCTGATTGCGACATAATTATTAACCCGGCATACTTGGTCGTCGGGTCAATAAACTCGATTGCTTCTCTATTATTATCATCGGCGGTTATGAACAAACCTGAAAACAAACCCCTCATTCTGGTGGATGGCTCCTCCTACCTGTATCGCGCCTTCCACGCCATGCCTTCATTGACCAACTCCAAAGGAGAGCCTACCGGCGCGGCTTACGGGGTAATCAATATGTTGCGCAAGCTGCTCAACGACTACCAGCCGGAGCAGATTGCGGTGGTATTTGACGCCAAGGGAAAGACCTTCCGCGATGAGCTCTATCCAGAATACAAGGCGCACCGGCCGCCGATGCCGAAAGAGCTGCAGCAGCAGATCGAACCCATTCATGCCATTGTCCGGGCGATGGGACTACCGCTGTTGATGGTGGACGGGGTGGAGGCCGATGATGTGATCGGCACCCTGGCCCGGCAGGCGACGGAGCAAGGGATGGAGACGGTGATCTCCACCGGGGACAAGGATCTGGCCCAGCTGGTGAATGAGCACGTCACCCTGATCAACACCATGAACAACACCGAGCTGAATCCGCAGACGGTGGTGGAGAAATTCGGTGTTCCCCCGGACAGAATCGTGGATTACCTTGCCCTGATCGGTGACAGTGTGGATAACATTCCCGGCGTACCCAAAGTGGGCCCCAAGACGGCACAGAAGTGGCTGCAGAAATACGGCGGCCTGGACGAAATCATCGCCCATGCCGACGAAATCAAGGGAAAGGTGGGAGAAAACCTGCGCGCCAGCCTGGAGCAGCTCCCCCTCTCCCGCCAGCTGGTCACCATCAAGCAGGATGTGGATCTGCCGGTCAAACCGGAACAGCTCACCCGCCAGCCACCGGACACAGCGACACTACGCAAACTCTATCAGCAACTGGAGTTCCGATCCTGGCTGGAGGAGCTGCTGGCCAACAGCGACGCCGATCCGGATCCTGACAGCACAGGGGATGACCCGGAATACCAGATTATCACCAGCCAACAGGAGTTTGAGCAGTGGTATCAACGCTTGGCTGCAGCGGAGCTGTTTGCCTTCGACACCGAGACCACCAGCCTGAACTATATGCAGGCCGAGATTGTCGGCGTCTCTTTTGCTGTCCAGCCGGGAGAAGCAGCCTATCTTCCCTTGGGCCACGACTATCCCGATGCCCCGCCGCAGCTGCCGCGTGAGGAGATTCTGCAGCGCCTCAAACCCCTGCTGGAGGATCCGGCCAAGGCCAAGCTGGGCCAGCACCTCAAATATGACATGAACGTGCTGGCCAACTACGGGATCAACCTGCAGGGTGTGCGCTACGACACCATGCTGGAGTCCTACGTGCTGGACAGTACCGCCACCCGCCACGACATGGACTCCCTGGCACTCAAATATCTGGGCTGCAGCACCATCCACTACGAGGATGTGGCCGGCAAAGGGGCAAAACAGTTGAGTTTCAACCAGGTTCCTCTGGAGCAGGCCGGCCCGTATGCTGCAGAAGACGCCGATATCACCCTGCGTCTGCACCAGGTACTGTGGCCCCGGCTATGTGAACAACCCCTGCTCAAACAGCTGTTCGAGGAGGTAGAGATCCCTCTGGTGCCGGTCCTGTCGGCCATCGAGCGCAATGGTGTACTGGTGGATGTGGAACTGCTGCGCCGGCAGAGCCAAGAGCTGACAGAAAAAATTGCCGGGATTGAGCAGGAGGCCCATCAGATGGCCGGAGAGGTTTTCAATCTTGGCTCCCCCAAGCAGATCCAGAATATTCTCTACAACAAACTGGAGCTGCCGGTAAAGGCCAAAACCCCCAAGGGCCAGCCATCCACCGCCGAGTCCGTCCTGCAGGAGCTGGCGCTGGACTATCCGCTACCCCAGCTGATCCTGGAGTATCGGGGCATGAGCAAGCTCAAATCCACCTATACCGACAAGCTGCCGGAGCTCATCGACCCGGCGACCGGGCGGATCCACACCTCCTACCACCAGGCAGTAGCGGCCACCGGGCGGCTCTCCTCCTCTGACCCGAACCTGCAGAACATCCCCGTGCGTACGGCAGAAGGGCGGCGTATCCGCCAAGCCTTTATCGCTGCACCGGGAAACCGCATCGTCTCTGCCGACTACTCCCAGATCGAGCTGCGCATCATGGCGCACCTGTCGGATGACCCACGCCTGCTGGAGGCCTTTGCCGCTGGTGAAGATATCCATCGCGCCACCGCCGCCGAGGTGTTCGGTGTCTCCCTGGAACAGGTGACCACCGAGCAGCGCCGCAGCGCCAAGGCGATCAACTTCGGGCTTATCTACGGAATGTCCGCCTTCGGCCTGGCCAGGCAGCTGGGTATCGAGCGTGGCGCCGCCCAGGAGTATGTCAACCGCTATTTCGAACGCTACCCCGGTGTGAAGCGCTTTATGGACAGCACCCGCGAGCAGGCAAAGCAGCAGGGATATGTGGAAACGGTGTTCGGCCGCCGCCTCTATCTGCCCGAGATAAACGCTGCCAACGCCCAGCGCCGCCAGTATGCCGAGCGCACAGCGATCAACGCCCCCATGCAGGGTTCAGCCGCAGACATCATCAAGCGCGCCATGATCGATATCCATCACTGGCTACAACGGGGTAGAGTGGCAGCCCGCATGATCATGCAGGTACATGACGAACTGGTATTCGAAGTGAGCCAGGCAGAGGTGGACAGCCTGTGCAAGCAACTGCGGCAGCGGATGGCCAATGCCGCCGACCTGAAAGTGCCACTGATAGTGGATGTTGGAGTTGGAGAGAACTGGGATCAGGCGCATTAAACAGCAGTACCTTGCGCCTCAATCCAGGCAATGGCGCGCTCAATCCGTTGAACAGTACGCTCCCGGCCCAGCAGTTCAAGAGTAATATCAATAGGCGGTGAAACCGGGCCACCAGCCACGGCAACCCGCAATGGTTGAGCAATTTTCCCGAGTTTCAATTCCCGCAGCTCGGCGGTTTCCACCACGACCTTGTGAATCGCCTCACTTGACCAGTCCGGCAACGCTTTAAAAGCGTCAAGCATATCGGCAAGCGCTTCTACTGCTGCCGGTTTGAGATTTTTACGGGCGGCCTTCTCATCATAGCAATCAAAATCCCGATAGAAAAATGCGCTGTTCTGCGCCATCTCCACCAATGTCTTGGTTCGCTCCCGCTGTACTTTGACTACCTCCACCAGTTCAGGACCATCAACCGGATCGATATCCAGTCTGCCCATCTGGTAACTCAAATGGTGGGCTACATGCGCAGGATCGCTATTCATGATGTATTGATGGTTCAACCACAGCAGCTTTTCGCTGTTAAAGGTGGATGCGGCCTTGTTGACATCCTTGATATCAAACAGCGAGATCATCTCATCCAGGGAAAACAGCTCACGATCTCCATAGGACCAGCCCAGCCGCACCAGGTAATTGAGCAGTGCCTCGGGCAGAAAACCGTCCTCCCGATACTGCATGACACTGACAGCACCATGACGCTTGGAAAGACGTTTGCCGTCATCGCCAAGAATCATCGGGACATGGGCATACTGCGGAAGTTCCGCTCCCAGGGCCTTGAGAATATTGATCTGGCGTGGTGTATTGTTGATGTGATCATCGCCACGGATCACATGGGTCACCCCCATATCCAGATCATCTACCACCACGGTCAGATTGTAGGTAGGAGTACCATCGGAGCGGGCAATAATGAGATCGTCCAGTTCACTGTTATTGAACACGATCTTGCCTCGCACCAAGTCATCGACAATAACCGCGCCTTCCACCGGATTACGGAAACGAATCACCGGATTCACCCCTTCACGCGGCTCGGCGCCCGGACGGCAGCACCCATTGTAACGAGGTTTCTCCTTGCGCCCCATCTGCTCGGCACGCATCCGCTCCAGCTCCTCTTTGGTACAGTAACAACGATAGGCATCTCCACTATCGAGCAGTTGCTGAATCACCTCCTTGTAGCGATCAAACCGTTCCGTCTGGTAAATCGGGCCTTCATCGTACTCCAGTCCCAACCAGGTCATCCCTTCCAGGATCGCATTAACTGACTCGATGGTAGAGCGTTCAATATCGGTATCTTCAATACGCAAAATAAATCTTCCGCCATGTTTGCGCGCGTGCAACCAGGAAAACAGCGCCGTGCGCGCACCGCCAACATGCAGATAACCGGTAGGGCTGGGGGCAAAACGGGTTCGAGTACTCATAGAATTCTTTCAATCCAGTCCAGGAAAAGGGATATTCTACTCGCCCCTTGCAATTCTGTGAATTGACGCCCCCCCTTCCCGGCCGTAGAATTCGGTTTTCATCGGGGCGATTGGCTCAACGGGAGAGCACTGCCTTCACACGGCAGGGGTCACTGGTTCGAACCCAGTATCGCCCACCATTCAAAGCCCCGTGCAGACTATTGGCTTGCAGAATCTGCATCCCGTTCGGAAGAACGAAGCAATTCCCTGTCATCCCGCTCCCGTATAAGCCAGTAGACAGCCCCAAGTGCAACCATGCTCAGCGCCAGTGCAGCAAGCGTCGGAGCACCCATCTCCTTGGCATCCAGAATAATAAATTTGCGGGACAGTGCCAGCAAAGCGATGAGCAGTACCGTTTTGACCTGAATAATATGCGCCTTGCGCTCAAGCACCTGTATAATCGAATGCTTGAACTCCATGGCTATTAGCAAGGTCATGATCATTCCGAATATACTCTGGAAAACCGCATGATCCAGCGGGTCAAATGCTTCCAGCACCAGAACCTTGAACACCTCAGCCCCGAGCCGCCACAGTGCCACCACAGTGCCACCACAATGATGACAGAGATCAAGCCGGTAAGGATCAACGCTACAGCATGCTCAAAGCGCTCATAGAAAGTCATCACTGACCAGTGCTTGAACAAGGCGGCTATAACTCGTTTTATCTGTGACATGGTTTCACCCTCAACAATCAGCAAAACAAATCACATAACCAATCAACTTATACTGTAGACAATTGAAGTACAGGAAAAAATCCTCTTTATTTTCCGGCTGTAGAGGCTTGTTTAATCAGAGCGTAATAATAAAAAAACCCGCCACAAAGGGCGGGTTGTTCTCTCTCACCAAGGGAAAAATCAGTTCGATACCGTACAAGCTGTCTCTTCCTTGATTAAACCGGCTTCAACGGCATCAATCGCTTTTTGGTCATGCTCATTCACCGGACAGCCACAGCTATACCCCTCTTTGGTGGCATGAAGCCGTGCCTGTTCAATATGCCATTGAGCAACTTTCAGGTGTTGATCTACATTCATTCTGCTTTTCCTCTTAATCAAGTCAATTCCAAAACAATAGTTGAGTTTTTTACTCGGGTAATAGATGTTATCACAAATAAAATTGAAAAGTAAGATTCTGAAAATCGAAGACCAATCCTCAAAAAGCCAAAAACCTGCAGGCCGATCCACTTCTGTTTTTTCCCAGGAAAAAACCCGGAAAACTCTGGATTAACGGGTCGCGATGGAAAGCTGAAGCAAAGCCATTTGCGGAGTCCGGGTCAGCCCATGTTTCCTCATCTATCCATCCCCCAAAAGCGGGGTGGGCAGTTCAAATGCATGAGGGTCAAAGATTCGGCAATACGAAACCTCTAAAACCTGACCAGATAGCCCGCCTGCAACATCAAATCCGGCGAGCCATCATCCAGACCCAGCAAAACTGCACCTCTGAGCCGCCCTCTTCCCTGAGTCTGGTAGTCCGCTCCGGCGGTAAGAGCCATCCTGTCCCCTTCTGTATGCAAACCTAGCTCACCGCTCAAATGGAGCTGCCTGTCTACCTGATAAATTACACCACCACCCAGCTGGAAAGAGGTCTCTCTGTCATCATCGCCCTGTTCCTCGAAATTCAGTCCAGCCATTCCCATCACAACAGTTTTATTATCTACCGGATGCCTGATAGCACCAAAAAATCCAATATCAGTATCCCCCTGACCGATATCCTCATCACCTATCGGCAAGGTAAGGCTGGCCCCTACAGTAACCCGGTTGTTCCCCTGATCGCGTACATGATATTTCCCGACTATTTCGATATCCGCCAGCCCCGATTCGCTGCTGCCATTCTCGGGTTTAACCCTGACAAACCCGCCACCCAACCCCACTTCAATATTTGCTGCCAACGGAATTCCGCCCTGAACAACAAAAGCGGTGGCGCTCAAATCGCTATCATCATACTTTGCATAGCTTCCACTTCCTTCAACATAGACCACTGAGGATTGAGCTGCATCTCTTTGAAAATGCTGAAAAAACCTAACATCATCCTTCGTTGCGGAACTGGCCATTACATCTTGCATGGCGATGGCTACGGCAAATACAATAAGTATCTGTTTCTTCATTTTTGGTTATCTCCTTGAATACAAGCGCAAAATCGTACCAGCTCAGGGTGGACTCAACAACTCCACCAGCTAAAGCAGATACGGTTCAAATCCACAAAACAGCCGAAAATCTGTCGCCTGTATTACACGCCACCATCGAGAGAACCCAACCACGGCATGTAGACAAAAGATCGATGAACTGGATGAGACAAGGTACACAAGAAGGATCGGCACCGCTCGCCCAAGGAATAGTAAGTATACTGAGGTCAGCTTCGAGATCCGACAGATCTTCGATATCTGCGCATGGTGACGGAGTATCAGGCTTGAATGCCATACAGTCTGCCTGTCGCAATGTCAGTTGCGCCCTTAAACCTTTCTTGTGGTAACCATGAACGAACGGTTCTCCAATATTGGAATGGAATTCACAAAAGCATTTTTTCATATTGCCGGTGTGCCTTATGTTAAGGTATACCCCGATTTCCTTAACGCTTCGATGGAACAGAGAAGTAGATGGGTTCATTGAAAATCGGCAACAACAGGATCAGCCGCTGGATGGTGCTGCTTCTGTTTTTTCTGAGCTTTCCGGCAGCCCACGCTGCGCCTGAATTCCCGGCACTGACGGGGCGGGTTGTTGATCAGGTGGGATTACTCTCCAGCACTGTGCACGACGAGCTGGAAAAGCTACTGGCCCGGCACGAAACAGAGACATCCAATCAAGTAGTTGTGCTGACACTGTTGTCACTGCAAGGTTATGATATCACTGACTATGGCTATCAACTTGGCCGTTATTGGAAAGTCGGGCAGAAAGAGCACAATAACGGCGTAATCCTGATTGTTGCCCCCAAAGAACGCCGGGTGCGGATTGAAGTTGGCTATGGCTTGGAAGGCTCATTGACCGATGCGTTAAGCAACAACATAATTCAGACGCAGATTCTGCCTCATTTTCGGCAAAAGAAATATGAAACCGGAATTGTTGCTGGTGCTCAGGCTATTCTGGCCGCCATTACCGGCAGCTATGAGCCGAAAGAGAGATCCGGAGAAAAATCTATTGCTCCGGCATTTGTTTTCCTTCTGTTAATGCTGCTGTTTCTGTTGATGGTATACCTGCAGGATCGACGAGGCTACCCCCAGCGAAGCGCTAACATCGATGGATTCATCTACTTTCCACCAGGGCCAGGGAACAGCAGCCGGGGTGCTGGTTTCGGCGGAGGGGGTGGCAGCTTCGGGGGCGGCGGTGCCTCGGGAGGATGGTGATATGTTTCTGAGTGAAGCAGAAAAACAGCTTATCAGTACAACTATACAAAAAGTGGAGTCAAAAACCACCGGCGAACTGGTAACAGTGATTGTCCGCTCCAGTGATGCCTATCGCTATATCCCCCTGCTTTGGGCATCACTCATTGCGCTCTCTCTGCCAGCCCTGATCTACCTGCTCTGTTTGTGGATGGGATGGTTCGGCGAATATGCCAATTGGGGTTATCAGCACCCTTATAACATTACGTATCTGTTTATAATTCAGATCGCTGTTTTGGTGTTGCTGGTACCGCTGTTTCTGTGGCAGCCCATCAAAATGCGTCTGATTCCCCGATCGGTCAAACACCTGCGTGCCAGCCGGTTTGCCTACGAACAGTTTTTCGCTCAGGAGCTTCATTTGACAAAACAGCGCAATGGCATACTGATTTATGTTTCAGTGGCCGAACGTTTTGTTGAAATTCTTGCTGACAAAGGGATCAATGACCAGGTTGAGGAAGGGTACTGGAATAATATCATCGGCCACTTCGTTCTACAGATCAGGAAAGGCAAAATCGCAGACGGCTTTATTGCAGCAATCGAATCATGTGGAGCAGTGCTGGCGCGGCATTTTCCACAAACATCTGATGATATCAATGAGCTACCGAACCACCTTGTAGAGATAGAGAACAGATAAAAGGCACCCCAAAAAAATGGTCATTTACACACGTAAACTCACATTTATTGCCTTGAACTGGCATATTTCGGGAACAAACTGAGTAGTTACCGGAATTTTTTCCAGTCCAGAGGGTAACAGAGTTCAGTTGGCCTGATGAAAAGGAACCACATCAGCAATTTTCCGTTGCATTTCAGGCCGGCTTTTCTTCTGTTCGTCAAAATCGAGCAGGGATTTCAGCATGGCCTGTTGCCGGTAGAAAGACTCCCACATCATATTTGACAGGCTTAAAAACGAGGCGGTTGGGTTGGGAGCCATGGCCCGAATACTGTCAATGCGCCACTGCAAGCCAGTCATGCGTTTTTGCCGCTCTTCCGGTATCTGTCGAATCAGCGCTCTAATTGCATCATTACGTGCGGCTTCAAACGCAGCCGGATCGCTATCGGCCAGACGACGCCATTCATCAAAATCAAAACCATTTTCCAGAGAAGTATCCATATTCCAACCTCATACTGTATCTGAGCAGCATCCCGTTTTTAACGGGGCGGTGCCAATCTTGCTATCAAGTCTAGTACAGTGGGTTACGAGTGGAATATGCGCTCTGTCAATTCAATGTAAATTAAGTCCAGACAGATTCTGACAAATTACTGACGCTTCATGGAGTCAAAGAACTCCGCGTTGGTTTTGGTGACCTTGAGCCTGTCCTGCAAAAACTCCATGGCCGCCAGTTCGTCCATGGGGTGCAACAGTTTGCGCAGGATCCAGATCTTCTGCAGCTCGTCTGGCGCAATGAGTTTCTCTTCGCGGCGGGTACCGGAGCGGTTGATGTTGATGGCCGGATAGATGCGTTTTTCGGCGATCTTGCGATCCAGATGCAGCTCCATGTTACCGGTGCCCTTGAACTCTTCGTAGATCACATCGTCCATGCGCGAACCGGTATCCACCAGCGCTGTCGCAATAATGGTGAGAGAGCCGCCCTCTTCGATGTTACGCGCAGCACCGAAAAAACGCTTGGGGCGATGCAGGGCATTGGCATCCACTCCCCCGGTCAGAACCTTGCCGGAAGAGGGGATGACGGTGTTGTAGGCTCGCGCCAGTCGGGTGATGGAATCGAGCAGGATCACCACATCCTTTTTGTGCTCCACCAGCCGTTTGGCCTTCTCGATCACCATCTCGGCCACCTGCACGTGACGGGTGGCCGGCTCATCGAAGGTGCTGGAGACCACTTCACCACGCACCGAACGCTCCATCTCGGTGACCTCTTCCGGCCGCTCATCGATGAGCAGCACGATCAGGTAGCACTCGGGATTCTTGGAGGCAATGGAGTGAGCAAGCTGCTGCAGCATCATGGTCTTACCCGCCTTGGGCGGAGATACGATCAAGCCACGCTGCCCCTTGCCGATAGGTGAAACCAGATCGATGATGCGGACAGTGAGATCCTCGGTACTGCCGTTGCCCATCTCCAATACCATGCGCTCTTCGGCATGCAGCGGGGTCAGGTTCTCGAACAACACCTTGAACTTGGCATTCTCGGGTGCTTCAAAATTTATCTTGTCTACCTTCAACAGGGCAAAATAGCGTTCTCCCTCTTTGGGGGGGCGAATCTTGCCTTCAACGCTGTCACCTGTACGCAGGTTGAAACGGCGAATCTGGCTGGGGGAAACGTAGATATCATCAGGGCCGGCCAGATAGGAGCTGTCAGCGGAGCGCAGAAAACCGAATCCGTCCTGCAGGATCTCCAGCACACCACCGCCAAAAATATCTTCACCATTTTTCGCGTGTGCTTTCAGTATGGAAAAAATGATGTCCTGCTTACGGGCCCGGGTATTCCCCTCAATACCCAGGGACTGTGCCAGCTCAACAAGCTCTGAGGCTTTTTGCTTCTTTAGTTCTGTAAGGTTCATGGTTGTCAATCAGATTAGTATGCGTCGATAGATATAGCGGGAACTAGAAATATATAAAGGAGCCACGGACTGTAAACAGTCTCGCCAATTTATACCTAATGGGAATATAGAAAAAAGCGCGATGCGCCACCTGTGTTTGTAACAGGGAAAAAATACGGTTAATTTCTTGCTTTGATTTGCAAGGTTAACACCAATAAACCTCTGCGTCCAGCCCCCCAAGCGAACGCAGAGGTTATAATTTCATTTTTTAAAGATTGCTGTCGATAAAGGCGGTCAACTGGGATTTTGACATGGCTCCCACTTTGGTTGCCTCGACATGACCATCCTTGAACAGCATCAAGGTAGGAATACCGCGAATACCGAACTTGGGTGGAGTAGCAGGGTTCTCATCGATATTCAGCTTGGCAACTTTCAGCTTGCCAGCATAATCCTCTGTGATCTCATCCAGGATTGGGGCAATCATTTTGCACGGCCCACACCAATCAGCCCAGTAATCAACCAACACCGGCTGGTCTGAATTTATCACCTCTTCTTCAAATGTACTGTCCGTTACATAGACGATGTTGTCGCTCAATTTATTGCCTCCAGTTTGGCGCATCCGGCCAATCTTGCCGAATTCATGCCTTCTTTCACATTGTATTAACCCGGCGACCAAATATATCGTGTTCAGCGGCAGCCTCTCTTTTCAAAACCACCCGGCTAGGGGCTTCAGGCATGTGCCGACCCTGCGTTGCAGCGCTTGACAATGGAGTAACCATTGCCTGCGCACTGCGCCTTGATTCGGCACATGCCTGAAGCCCTGAACACGATATATTTGGTCGCCGGGTCAATAATATCTAATTTCAGCCGAATCTGATGATGATTTCAAGCCCAAAGCATACGAATTTTGATATTCTCCCTGTATATGACTCAAATAAACAGAACAAATACCGCTTTTTCGTCCCTGCAACTGCTGCCCGAACTGCTTGAAGGTGTAACAGACGCCGGTTTTTCAACCTGCACCCCAATCCAGGCGGAAACTCTGCCACTGGCTCTGGCGGGTCAGGATGTGGCCGGCCAGGCACAGACCGGAACCGGCAAAACCGCCGCTTTTCTACTTGCGGTCATGACCCGGCTGATGCAGCGGCCTGCTGCCGGTAACAGGCAGTCCAGCCAGCCACGCGCCCTGATCCTGGCCCCCACCCGGGAGCTGGCCATCCAGATCCACAAGGATGCCATGGTGCTGGGCAAGCATACCGGACTTCGTCTTGGGCTTGTCTATGGCGGCAGTGGCTATGAACAGCAGCGCAATCAGCTGACAGAGGGGGTGGACATCCTGATCGGCACCCCCGGACGGCTGATCGACTACTTCAAACAGCGGATATTCAACCTGAAGTCCATCAAGGTGCTGGTGCTGGATGAGGCTGATCGGATGTTCGATCTGGGTTTCATCAAGGACATCCGCTTTCTGCTGCGCCGCATGCCCCCTCCGGATAAACGGCAGAGCCTGCTGTTCTCGGCAACCCTCTCCCTGCGCGTCACCGAGCTCGCCTATGAGCACATGAACAACCCCGAGCTGGTGCGGATTGATGTGGAGCAGGTTACCGCAACCCGCGTCACTGAGGGAGTCTACTACCCCGCCAATGCAGAAAAGATTCCGTTGTTGCTGGGGCTGCTTGGCAAACTGCAACCACAGCGCAGCATCGTTTTTGTCAACACCAAACATGCGGCTGAACAGGTCTGGAGTTATCTGGAAGGAAACGGTTTCCAGGCAGCCGTTCTGTCAGGTGACGTACCGCAGAAAAAGCGTATCAGCCTGCTGCAACGCTTTCAGAATGGTGAGCTGTCCATCATGGTAGCGACCGACGTGGCCGCCCGGGGTCTGCATATCGACGATGTAACCCACGTATTCAACTACGATCTGCCACAGGATGCCCAGGACTATGTACATCGTATCGGGCGCACCGCACGTGCCGGAGCCAGCGGGGAGGCCATCAGCTTTGCCTGTGAAAAATACGCCTTTTCACTGATGGAGATCGAGGCCTATATCGGTCATAAAATACCGACTCAGGATATCGACTCCTCGCTGCTGGTCACACCCGGACAACCGGCAAAAATAAAACGGCGGCCCCATCCTTCGGGAAGAAAAAACGGAGAGGCGGACAAACACCGCCGCAGGCGTCCACGGAACAGAAAAGCATCCACCAGATAACGTAACTACTCAGAGGATGGTCAATACGCTACGTGGCTGAGCAGTTACTAATCCGAAGGGTGATGATTAACCCGGCAACAATATATGTCGCATTCAGGGCTTCAGGCAAATATATCGATCAAGCCGGAACCACCATATGCCGTACCACGAATAGTGAGCATCTCTTCCACACCGTGGCTTTCCACGCCGTTCATGGCTGAATGGCTGCCCTGACGCCGGCTCTCCCCTTCCTGCTGCTGTCCCCGGCCTGGCTGCTGCTGTGAAACATCGGCATTGGCCAGCGTCAGCCCGGCATCACCCAGCATTTCCCGCAGCCGGGGTACGGCAGCCTCCAGGGCATCGCGGGTCACGGCATGATGAGCAGAGAAGGTGATATTGGCCTGTTCGTTACGAACCTCGATACGCACCTCAACAGGACCCAGATGTTTCGGGTTGAGGCGTAACTCGGCCTGCTGAATATCTCGCTTGACCATCCAGACCATCCGTTCTCCCAAAGCGTTCTGCCACTGTGGTGAATTCATGTGAGGTGACAGCGGCAGAGAGGGAGGAGCGGAGGCTGGTGTTGAACTGTTGCTGGCAGCCCCAACCACAACCGCCGGAGATGGCTGTGCCAGGATTCCGGGCATCAGATCCGGGCTCTCCTTTTTCCCGGCCGCTGCCATCATCAATTGCGGCAGGCGCATGGCCACTTGCTGTAACTCCGGTTCACCATCACCGGTCAACAACACCTCCTCTGGCTGAAGCAGCTCCGGTTCAAGCAGATTTGTGGTCTGAGGCATCAATGGAGGACTGAGCTGCGGGCTGTTTTTTATCATGGCAGGCGCTATGCCTGTGGTGGCTGCCCCGGTCTCTGCGGCCGTACCGGAAGATATGGCGATTGCCGCCGGCAGGATAACAACCGGCAAGATATTGCCTTCCTGTTCAGCGGGCGGCAACTCGGGAACGGCCTCTTCACCATCGACCGCAGCAGGCAGATCACCATTTTCCCCCGTTAACCGGGTCACCAGCATCTCCAGAAAAGCTTCCGTCTCCGCGCCCTCTTCCGCACTGGAAAGCGCTTCGGACTGCGGCCCGCCACTCACTGCCGGTGAGGTTGTTGCGGGGGTGCTGATTGGTAATTGCATGGCTGAACTCATAACGTGCTCCTCTCTGTTTGAGAACTACCGAGCAAACCTTGTGCCACCGGGCAGCCGTCACTGCAGCCAGCGGTTGACCTGTTGCAGATCCTCCACTGCCAGACTGCCCGCGGCCTGCTTCAGGCGCAGGGTGGCCAACAGGTAATCATAGTGGGCAGTGGCGTGGTCGCGGCGGGTACGGAACAGCTCCTGCTGCACATTCAGCACATCCACGATGGTGCGTGTCCCCACCTCGAAACCGGCCTCAGTGGCCTGCAGCGCAGTCCGGCTGGAGGCCAGTGCCTGCTCCAGCGCCTGCACCCGGCTGATTGCGGAGATGACTGCGCGCCAGGCATCCCGGGTTGTCCGCAGGGTGCTGCGCAGCTGCCTCTCCAGCTCGTCACTGGCCTGGCGGTACTGGTAGCGGGCCTGGCGGGTGCGGGAGCTGATCCCGCCCCCCTGGTAGATGGGAAGATTCAACTGCAGGGACAAACTGGCGAGATCGTTGTCCACATAGCGGGCCGCCTCCGTCTCGCTGCGCTGGTAGCTGCCGACCAGACTGAGTGACGGGTAGTGACCTGCAGCACGACGCTTGATCTCCTCCTGAGCCACTTTCGCTGCGTGACGCGCCACTCTCAGTTGCAGATTGTTCTCCCGCGCCGCCTGCACCCAAGCCTCGATGTCGTTCGGTTGCGGGGTCAACAGCGGGATCTCCTGCGACAGCGGATTCAACTCCACGCTCCCGTCACCGGTCAGTTCGGTCAGGGCCTCGATGGCGCTGTCCAGCCTGTTGCGGGCGGTTATCTGCCGCGAAACTGCGCTGTCGTAGCGGGCCTGTGCCTCCTGCACATCGGTGATCGCGGTCAGCCCAACGTCGAAGCGCTGTCGTGCCTGTTCGAGCTGGCGGCCGATGGCGGCCTTCTCGGCACGGGTGAACTCCAGATCATCGGTCGCCGCCAGCACATCGAAGTAGCGCTGCGCCACATCGAGGATGATACTCTGCTGGACCACCCCGTAAGCCGCCTCGGCCTGTGCCACCCGCTCCTGCGCCTGATCGAGCTGGACCCGGTCGGCGCGATTGTAGAGGGTCTGGCTGAGACGCAGCGTGTAGCTCTGACTGCGGTAGTCGTCGGTCGCGCCCGGCTCCGGGTTCCAGCGGTTGGTGGCGGCGTTGATGCTGGCATCGAGACGGGGCAGCCAGAGCGCCCGGGACTGCGGCAGCAGCTCCCGACTGGCCAGCAGCTCGGCCTCTGCCGCCTTCAGGGCCGGGGCATTTGCCAGCGCCTGCCGGTAGCTCTCCATCAGATCCGCCGCCGCAGCTATCTGGACGGACAACAACAGAGCCAGCCCGATGCCCGAGCGTAAAAGGTTTCTGTTCATCACTCACTGCTCCATCGAGGACTATTCGGTGCTGCGCTTGCCATAGAAGTGCTCCTGCAGCGGTTTTCTGAAATTGCGGTGGCACTCCAGACAGCTGCTCTGCAGGGTCGCGAAGGTGGAGATGATCGCATCGGCATCGCTCTTCGCCGCCGCTTCCGCCAGCTCGCGCGCGGTGTCATGGGTGACGGTGTCATACCCCTTGAACCTGGCCATATCCTTGCCGAACAGAGCCATGATCTTTGCCCGTTCGCTCATGGGAGGGCGCGGATGATCGGCAATTTTCATCGCGGAATCCGCCACCTGCGACCACTGCTCCCGGGAGATCGCCTCGGCAATGGCTCCCATCTCCTTGCCCATCTCCTGCATGATCTTGCGCAGTACCAATGGTTCGGAATCGGTGTCGCCGGTTTCGGAGACCACCGGGCCGGTGACGGCCAGAACAGTCAGTCCGGCAAACAGGGTGGTGACGAAAGTACGGGATTTTTTCATATCGGTTTCTCTCCTTTTTCAAAAAAATTCGGCGGTCCTGGTGGCCGCCATGACAACAAAATCCGGGGTAACTACTCAGCTTGTTCACTACCCGCTGAGCAGGATGGTTCGGCCAATCGCTATTCAAACTCCCGGCCCTCTCCCGCCTCTTCATGGGTGCGTCCATCCCGGATGTGATAGATGCGCCTGAAGGTGGGGATGATTTTTTCGTCGTGAGTGACCACGATGATGGCGGTCTGGTACTGCCGGGCCATCCGGTTGAGGATGCGAATCACCGCCAGGGCGCGTTGGCTGTCGAGCGGCGCGGTGGGCTCGTCGGCCAGAATCACCGGGGGCCGATTGACCAGCGCCCGGGCAATCGCCACCCGCTGCTGCTCGCCGCCGGACAGCTGGGAGGGCATCGCTGCGGCACGATGGGCGACATCCAGCGCCTCCAGCAGCTCCACCGCCCGTTTCCGGGACTCGGCATTGGGATGCCCGGCCAGCATCGGCAGCAGAGCCACGTTATCGGTAACATCCAGAAACGGGATCAGATAGGGCGCCTGGAACACGAAACCGATCTTGTCGCGGCGCAGGGCGCGCAGATCCCTGATCTGCCAGCCGTTGTCGTAGATGACCTCTCTGCCCAGGGTCATGCGGCCTGCCGTGGGTTCGATTACCGCGCCCAAGCATTTGAGCAGCGTGCTCTTGCCCGAGCCCGACGGGCCGATCAGTCCGACCACCTCGCCGGGCATCACCCGCATGTTGACCTCTTTCAGCGCATCCACTGCGGTATCACCCTCACCGTAGCGTTTGCGCATGCCCTCGATCAGGATGCCTTCGGCCTGTTTCGTTCCGTCTTCCATATCAGCCTCCAATCGCTTCGGCCGGGTCGACCTTGAGGGCGGCGCGGATCGCCAGCAGGCTCGCCAGAATGCAGATGAACACTATCGCAATGAATCCGCGCAGGGCATCCCCCGGCTCCAGCAGAACATATTTGGGAAACATGGGTGCCCAGATGGTGGCGGAGATCTTGCCGACCACGAATCCGATCAACCCCAGTCCCACCGCCTGCTGCATGATCATGGCGGCGATGGTGCGGTTGCGGGTGCCGATCAGCTTCAGCACCGCGATCTCCCTGATCTTGCCCATGGTCAGGGTGTAGATGATGAAGGCGACGATGGCCGCGCTGACGATGGCGAGGATCACCAGAAACATGCCGATCTGCTTCGATGAGGTGGCGATCAGTTTGGCCACCAGGATCTCCTCCATCTGCGCACGGGTATAGACCTGCAACCGCTTCCAGCGGCGGATCGGCTCCGCCACCTCCTCTGCGGTGAAGCCCGGCTTGATCTGCACCAGCACCGCATTCACGAAGGGGTTGCTGCTTTGCGAGTCGATCACTGCCTCCAGCACCCCCGGCCGGTTGAAGGCGGGGTTGGCCGCGGTCCGATTGCGCTCGCTGATGATGGCGTCGTTGTCTTTCAGGAACTGCGCCTCCTGGGCATCCCGGAGCGGTATGAATACCATCGGGTCGCCCCCGGAGGAGACCATGCGCCGGGTCAGACCGACCACGGTGTAGTCATGGCGGCGGATCCGGATCAGCTGACCCAGCTTGAAGCCGGTCGCAATGTCCGCCACCGCCTCATAGTGACTGCGGGTGATCTGCCGCCCCGCCACCAGATAGCCGGGGACACCGGGGCCATCGGGCACGATCCCCACCACCATGGCGCGCACATCCCGCTCCCCCTGGCGCACCTGCATGGTCAGGTAGGTGACGCTGGCGGCATCGGCCACCCCGGGCATGGCCAGGATGCTGCGATAGAGATCGTCATGGACGCTGGAGGGTTCCGCGTAGGGCCCCAGGGTTTTCTGCTGCACCACCCAGAGATCGGCGCCGCTGTTGTTCAGCAGCACCTTGGCATCGTCCACCATGCCCCGATAGACGCCGGCCATGGTCAGCGTGACCCCGATCAGCAGTCCCAGGCCCATCCCGGTGAAGACGAACTTCCCCCAGGCGTGCAGCACGTCGCGGGCGGCAAGGCTGATCATCAGACACCTTCCACCAGCCGATCGGTGACGGTGATGCGGCTGTTGGCGGTCAGCTCCTTTTCGCTGTAGAGCACGACCCTGTCGCCCGGCTCCAGGCCGTGGAGAATCTGCACCCGGCCATCCAGATCGGCGGCCCCGATCTCCACCGGAGCGAAACGCAGCGCATCATCCTCCACCAGCCAGACACCACGCTGGCCGTTCACCCGCTTGACGGCAGCGTTGGGCAGCACCGGGGCCGCCTCCAGAGGGGGCAGGGAGACCGTCACCTCGGCCAGCTCCCCCAGCGGAGGAAACGGCTCCGGCAGCCGCTCGAACACCACCTTGGCCAGCGTCTCCTCGGTGACCGGATCCGCCAGCAGCTCGATCCTGGCCACCTCGCCCGGGAAGGATTGAGCGGAGCGGGAGCGCAGCACGATGGTGGCGGGCAGTCCCCTCGCCAGCCCGTCGGACTGCAGCTGATTGAAGCGGACGCTGATCCAGATGGTTGCCGGATCGATGATCTCCACCACAGTCTGACTCGCCACGGCACTGCTGCCCGGCTCGATACGGCGGGCAGCCACTACGCCATCCACCGGCGCGATCAGGCGCAGGTTGCTGCGTTGCCGGAGCAGTCCCTCATGGTTCGCACGCAGCACCTCCAGCTCCTGCCGCGCAGCATCCAGGCTTGCCCGGGCTGCCGCCAGACCGGCCCTGGCAATCTGATACTCCTGTTTTTTTGCCTCGGCGGCCTCCTTGCTGACATTGCGTTCCGTCGCCAACCGCTGGTAACGCTCTGCCTGCGCCCGGGCATATTCGGTGCGCGCAGCCAGCTCCCTCACCCTGGCCTCCGCGGCGACCACCGATGCGCCAGCCCGCTTGACAGCCGCCTGGTTGGCGGCAATCCTGTCGTCCATATCCACCGGATCCATCTCGCCCAGCAGCTCTCCCGCCTCCACCCGATCGCCGACATCGACCCCGAGCCGCAACAGTCGGCCGGTCATCACCGGACCGACCCGGTAACGGTAGCGCGCCTCGACGGTGCCGATGCCAAACAGCGCCGGCGTTATCGCCTGCTTCTCGACCTCGACCACGGTAACCGGCACGGGAGCCAGTGGACCGGAACTGGTCGCCACATAGCCAAACGCAAGCAACAGAGGCAGCAGCACCAGCAGCAGCGCCACGGTACGGCGGTTCATGGCCGGCCTGTTCATGACCGCACCTCGATACCCCGGCGGTAGATGGCAAACACACCTGGCACCCTGTCCCGCATGGTGGCGCTCTCTCCTGCGATCAGTGACTGCATGACCAGCCCCTGAACGGCACCGATGAACAGTTGCCGCGCCGCGGCGGTATCCACCGACGGGTCGATCTCACCCGCCGCCTTGCCCTTCTCGATCCACCCCTCCAGGCGTTCACCGTATCTGCGCAGCAGGGTGCGCGCCATCCGTTTCGGCGCACTCTCACCGGAGTGTTGCAGCTCCCCGAACAGCATCCGTGGTACCCCGGGATAGGCGGAGACAAACTCGATGTGGGTCAGGAACATCGCCTCCAGCGCAGCAAGGGGGGTCGCCGCCGCTTTCGCCGCCTTGTCCACCCGTGTCAGCAGACGCTCCGCCACCCACTCCATCACCGCCTGCCAGATGGCATCCTTGCTGGGGAAATGGCGGAACAGCGCCCCCTGGGTCACATTCATATGCTTCGCAATGGCCGCTGTGGTGATATTGCTGGGATTGTGTTCGGCGGCAAGCTCGACCACCGCCTCGACGGTAACGTCACGACGTTGGTCAGCGGGCAGGTGTTTGCTTCTGGATTGCATGGTGCGCCTCGACTCAAAAGATAGTAATTGATTACTATCTTAGGCGCAAAAGAGTAGATGTCAAGTACAACGAGGGTGAATTTATCTACGGCAGAGGAAGAAACAGATGATTGACCAGGCGCCCACCAGTATCCCTACCGATACACCAGAAGCCTGCGGCGTTTGGGATTGGCCCTGCCACACCGACCAATTTCGGATGCCACCCGATAGACTCATTTGTGACCAGCAGAAAGTTTTCCAGTGACCCCGAGCTGTTTGCAACAATTGGTTGGCAATAGTGGTGTGGCAAAGGATAACTATGCGAAATCGCTTCAACCTCCAGAACTGCGCTGGGCACGTTCGTCACTCTCTTTCTGTTCGCAGCGCAGCTCCCCTTGCAGCTCTTCTGCCTGGCAGCTTGAAATAACCGAGTCCACCATCTTTACCCGGTTCCTTGTCTGGAACCAGTTGTCCTGAGCGATCGCCACATCCTGTTCTGCCACCAGAACAACCTTTTGTTGCTGCTCTATCGCTTCGGAAAGTTTGCTGACGAAACTCTGATAGTGCCGCAACTGGGTGGCCTTTATGCCGTTGCAGGCGGCATCCTGCAACTGGCAGATATACTCGTTCCGGTAGGACTCAAGCTCCTGAAGTTGTTGCTGCTGTTGCTGCAGGCGCTGACGGATCTCTCCCAGCTTGCGCGCCGCCCGCTGCTGTTTGTCTTCCGCCAACCTTGCTACCGGCTGTAACCG
>JALSHD010000163.1 GCA_026982395.1 Chromatiales bacterium
ATCTGGCCCCATGGCGCTCCAGACGTCGTCGTCATCGGGGGTGGCGGCAGCCTGGGCGATGGCCAGCAATAGCTTGGTGAGGGCGATCTTTTGCACCGGATTCCCTCCCAGGGAGCGGAAATCGGGTCGGCTGAAGATGTCTCGCAAGCTGGCGCGGCCCACGTCTGCCACCGGAATCCAGGGTTTGTCGATCAGATTGAAACAGCGGTTTTCCTGGCTCATGGTTTCTCCTTCAGTTGGTTTCTTTCTCCGCCCGGTAACCGTGCAGATCGTCATAGCTCAAGCACCATTCCGCATTGGCCGGCCCGCCACCGAGACTCTGTAACTCTCCGTCGGGCTGAACCAGGGCGACGCGCAGCGTGGCCGTATCCTGCCGGGAGCTTCCCAGATAGAGGTAGTGTTCCAGCCAGCGTAGTGAATGACGCAGCAGGGGTTCGGGGGCCTGCTCCGGCGGCACCCGTAGCTGATGCCTTATCAGGGCGGCGGCCCGTTGGCGCCAGGCGCGGTGCCCGCCGCGCTTCGGATTCTGCGGCAGCAGCAACTCCTCCCCATCGAGGAAGGTAACACGGGTCGCCTGCCCATCCTCCACGCTACGCACCGCCCTCAACAGCAGCAGGTTGATACTCTCCCGGTCGCTGTAACGGGTGGCGGCCTCGTCGTCGGAGCGAGACTGGCCGATGGAGGAGATTCCCACCAGCGCGAGTTGCCGGAGCTGCTGCCGTCCCTTGCGAAAGCGGTTGCCATGCTCCAGTTCATGGAGCCATTGGGCCATAGCGCCGGCCTCCTGGCGCTCCGCATAGGTGGCCTCGATCAGGGAGCGAATCCCGGCGGGAAGAACTACCTGTGTTCTGTTCGTCCACACCTCCAGGGTTCGGCACAGGACATAGGGACAATAGACATGAGCGGTAGGGCCAAAGGCCTGGTACGGCTGCTCGATGGCCTCCTCCAGAGAGGGGGCCAGCAGCCACGCCTCCCGCCGTGCAGACTGCGGCCGCGGGGTAGAGTGGTGACGCCAGAGACGCCCCAGTCGCTGCAGCAGCATGTCGGTAGGGGCGATGCGGCTGACCAGAAAATCGGCATCGATGTCCAGCGACTGCTCCAGCACCTGGGTGCCCACCAGGATGCGTCCCGTACGGCTGCGCTGCTCGCCTCCCTCCTTCCCGTACAGGCCGACCCAGTATCCTTCCTTGCGTTGCCGATCGGCGGCGGTGAACCGGGAGTGCAGCAGGCCGCACTCGACACCCATGCTGGCGGCCCTTGCCGCCAGCAGGGCGTACTGTTCCTGCGCCTCCTTCACGCTGTTTTCGATCCACAGGATCTGTTGCCCCTGTTCAGCGCGCTCCAGTACCTCCTCCATGGCTGGGGCATCGGTGCTGTTCAGCCGGATTCGCACGCACTGATCCTCCGGTCCCGCCACCACCAACTCCTCAGGAGCCTCGCTGCCGACGGCCTGCGTGGTAATCAAGGGATAGTCGAGACGTTTGACAGGCTGCTGCAACAGGGCCTGGCGGCGCTGTGCAGTCAAGGTGGCGCTGAGGAT
>JALSHD010000164.1 GCA_026982395.1 Chromatiales bacterium
GTTGTCAGTTGTCAGTTGTCAGTTGTCAGTTGTCAGTTGTCAGTTGTCAGTTGTCAGTTGTCAGTTGTCAGTTGTCAGTTGTCAGTTGTCAGTTGTCAGAAAAGTTTGGTTCTTTATCTGTTTTTTTATCAAGGAAACAATATCAAGTTATTAACTTTTTCTCTCTTTCCTCGCCTGCACCCTGTTTTTTAATGCAGATAGCTCTGCAACCTTGTCTCGATATTGCGCGGATTCTCACCCTGGGCAATTGAGACAATCCCTTCCGTGATCATTTCGCGCAGGCGGGTATGGGAGTGGGCGATACTTTTCAGCTTGTTCGCCACCGGAAGTAACAGCAGGTTGGCCAGGGCAACACCATAGATGGTTGCCACAAAAGCCACCGCAATACCGGAACCAAGTTTGGAGGGATCGGAAAGATTTTCCATTACATGAATCAGTCCCATTACCGCGCCGAGTATACCGATCGTCGGAGCATAACCACCCATCCCTTCGAATACCTTCGCAGCCTGCAGTTCATGATGTTCTCTGGCATCCGTTTCGGTTTCCAGAATGGAACGAATCACCTCCGGTTCGCTGCCATCCACCAGCAGGCGCAGCCCCTTGCGGGCAAAAAGATCCGCTTCTCTCTCGGCAACGCTCTCAAGACCGAGCAGCCCCTGACTGCGCGAGATACCGCTCCAGCCGATTATTTTTTTGATAGCCTGTTCCGGGTCCAGGACAGGCGGTTTGAAAACCCAGCGGATAGAGCGCATCGCCTGGAAAAAAACAGCCAATGGGGTCTGTAACATGGATGCACCAACCGTACCGCCCAGGACAATCAATGCCGCGGGACCGTTGAGCAAACTGCCGATATGGCCACCCTCCAGCGACTGTCCGACAAGGATCGCCCCCAGCGCCACCAGGATGCCGATAATGCTTAACGCGTCCATTTCTGATTAGTGGAACACCTGAGCCAGCCCCGGACCAATGGATGCCAGATCAAGAATCTCATCAACAAGATTTGCCTTTGCCACCGCGCCCGGCATGCCGTAGATGACCGAGCTCTCTTTGTCTTGCGCCCACACGGTCGCCCCGCCCTGCTTCAGCTGGCGCGCACCCTCCCGTCCATCGGCACCCATGCCGGTCAGGATGACTGACATCACCTTGCCGCCATACAGCTTTGCCACCGAGCTGAACATGATGTCCGCGCTGGGTTTGTAGTTCAGGCCGGGATCGCCTTCCTGAATTCGCACCATTTTTTTATGTCCTTGTTCCTCTACTGTCATCTGCTTGCCTCCCGGTGCCAGCAGTGCCGTACCAGGAAGCAATGCATCTCCGTCCTCGGCATGTTTGACAGTAATGGCACACTGCTGATTGAGGCGCTGCGCAAAGGCGGGAGTAAAATTGGCCGGCATATGCTGAACAATCAATATCGGCACCGGCAACGTGGCGGGAAGCTTGCTCAATACCAGAGGCAGTGCAGCCGGCCCGCCAGTGGAAGCGGCAATGGCAATCAGTTGATATGACTGCCGCCCCTTGCGGACAGGCGGCGTCCTGACTGCGACAGCTGTCGATGCCGGTTTCACCGCCTCTGTCGGGCGACTGTGCTGCCGGAACGGCGGGTTACTGCTGTTACCCAATGCAGCGACCCGTGAACAAAGTTGTCGGGAAAGCTCTTCAGGGTTGCTGGTCACGTCGGCAAAGCGCTTGGGCATGAAATCTACCGCGCCTGCCTCCAGGGCATCCAGGGTGGCTCTGGCTCCTTCTGTAGTCAACATGGAAAACATCAGGATGGAAGTAGGACAGCTTGTCATAATCTTCCGTACCGCGCTGATCCCGTCCATAATCGGCATCTCGATATCCATCGTGATTACATCTGGCTCAAGACGCTCTGCCTGTGCCACCGCCTCCAGCCCATTTGAGGCCTCTCCGACCACTTCAAAGCGGGCATCGCTGTCCAGCATTGCGATAATCCTGCGGCGAAAAAATCCCGAATCCTCTACTACCAGTACCCGGATAGCCATCCAGTACTCCCTTCCGGTATCACGCCACCCGACGCGGCGCGGTTGCATGCCTGCGCAACAGGCCAGGTACATCCAGGATCAACGAAATCTTGCCATCACCGGTGATAGTTGCTCCGGCCAGACCGGCAACATCATGCAGCAGCGCGCCCAACGGTTTGATTACAACCTCCTCCTGGCCGATCAACTGGTCCACAACAAAACCAACTTTCTGTGTGCCGGCATGAACCACCACAACATGGGCGGACGCCAGCTCCTCGTCGGTGGCTGCTGTCCGTCCATCGATCAACCATTTGCTCAGATAGAAAAGGGGCAGCGCCGTGTCGCGCACCATCACCACCCGCTGGCCATCCACCATGTTGGTACTGCTCAGATCCAGATCAAAAATCTCGCTGACGTTAACCAGCGGCAGGGCAAATACCTGCTGCCCCAGCACCACCATCAGAGTGGGAATAATGGCCAGGGTCAACGGCACCTTGATGGTCAGCCGGGTACCCTCTCCAACAACGGAGTCAATCTCGATACTGCCGTTCAACTGGCTGATACTTGTCTTGACCACATCCATCCCCACACCCCGGCCGGAGACATCCGAGATCTCGGTTTTGGTTGAAAAGCCGGGCATGAAGATCAGATTAAAGCTCTCCCGATCATCCATGCGTGCAGCAGTGGACTCATCCAGAACACCTTTCTCAATCGCCTTGGCACGCAGCTTGGCCGCGTCCATTCCGGCACCGTCATCCTCGATAGTCAGCAGAATATGATCACCTTCCTGCTCGGCAGAAAGCACCACGGCACCAACACGCGGTTTACCCGCTTTCTCGCGGTCATCCGGCATTTCGATGCCGTGGTCAACCGAGTTGCGCACCAGATGCACCAGCGGATCGGCCAGCGCTTCCACCAGATTTTTGTCCAGATCGGTATCCTCGCCCTGCAGTTCGAGGTTGATCTCTTTTTTCATGTTGCGGGCAAGGTCGCGCACCACTCGCGGGAAACGACCAAACACCTTTTTGATCGGCTGCATGCGGGTCTTCATCACTGCTGCCTGCAGATCGGCAGTTACCACATCCAGATTTCCCACTGCCTTGGCCACATTCTCATTGTCCAGCTCGCTTTCCAGATTCACCAACCTGTTCCGCACCAGTACCAGCTCGCCCACCATGTTCATGATTCCATCCAGACGGCGGGTATCCACCCGAACTGTAGCCTCAACCGGGGCAATGTCCTGCTTTGGTTTGGGCGCCGGTTTTTTGGTTTGTTCCGTTGAAGAAGAAACTGATTTCGATACAGCAGGGGTGGGCTTCTCTGCCTGTTTTTTTTTCGCTACCGGTTTTGACTGATCTGTTTGCGCTGTTTTCAATGCACCGGGCGCCCCCCCTTTTCCGTGAAGCTGATCCAGCAGCGCATCAAATTCTTCTTCGGTAATCTCGTCTCCGGCGTTCTCATTTTTATCGGCAGATGAAGATGCTTTTGCTTCCTTTCCGGGAGCACCACCTTCTCCATGCAGCTGATCCAGCAGGGCATCAAACTCTTCCTGGGTGATCTCGTCATCCGCTGTCTTTTTCTGTTCGGGAGATTTGTCCAGCGCATCCAGCATGGCATCAAACTCCTGCTCAGCGGTATCAGCAGCCTGTCCGGTTTTTTCCGCTACAGGATCTTTCCCGGATGCCGGTCCTGCGCTACCATTCGGATCGACCCGGGAGCTGTCTCCAATCAGCTCCTCCAGGGCACGCAACAATTCGGGACTGGCAGGTTCAGGTTCAACGCCTGAACGAATACTGTCAAACATGACATTCAACACATCTACCACCGGCAGGATTACGTCCATTAATCCGGAATCAACTTTTCGCTCACCAGTTCGAAGAACATTGAACACATCCTCGGCACGGTGACACACGTCAACCAGCGGAATCAGGTTCAAAAACCCGGCTCCCCCCTTGATGGTATGAAAACCGCGAAACACAGCATTGAGCAGGCCATCATCTTCCGGTTGCTGTTCCAGCTCGACAAGTTGCTCACCCAGTTGCTCCAGAATCTCTCCGGCTTCAACCAGAAAGTCCTGCAAGATCTCTTCATCTGCATCAAATGACATCACATACCACCTTGTAGCTAATCAGCTCGGTTAAAATTCGGTCTGTAACAGTTATGGCTGCCGCGGAGCTTACTAATAAATCCGAACGCAAGCACAACAACTACGCAACCTTAAAATCCAAGACTCGATAACAAGTCGTCAACTTCATCCTGTCCCGAAACCGTTTTCCATTTATCAACACCGGGAACCCTGGGCCCGGTTGCTTCGATATCGGAGTTGTTTTCTTTATTCTGTTTTGAGGTGCCTTTTTCTTTCTTTCCGGCCACTCTGATCAGTCCTACCAGACTGGTCTCCAGATTCTCCACCAGTTCGATAACTCGATGAAGCACCTGTCCGGTAAGATCCTGGAAATCCTGTGCGAGTAATATCTCGTTCAAATACTGTTTGATGCTGACAACATCTCCCTCCCACTCCTTCAAACAGGACTCCAGCTGGCGGCTGAACTCACGGAACTCCTCTGCACACATGTCCCGACTCAAAAACCTGTCCCAGCTCGACTTGATCTCCCTGACACGGCTGTGCAACTGATCACAAAGGGGAACCGCCTCCTCCACAGAGTTGAGCGTTGTATTTGCTGCCTGGTCAGTCAGCGATATAACATAGTGCAGGCGCTCTCTCGCGTCCGAGAAATCCTCTTCCGCCAGTTCGGAGAGCTGCGAATCAAGACTGAATCCATTTAATGCCGTATGCAGATCCCGGGTGAGCTTCCCTATCTCCTGAAGCAAAAGACTTTCTTCCTTTTTCTTTAACTGCTCAAGAATCTGGTCGGCCTTTTCTCTATCTTTGTTTTCTATGCTCTCAACCAGGCTTTTCGCCAGTGACAGACACTCTTCACTCAGAATATTTTCACAAGCCATCATTATTCCTGTTTTTATTTCAGCCTACGCGTTCAAATATCTTGTCCAGCTTCTCTTTTAACGTCTGGGCTGTGAATGGCTTGATAATGTAACCGTTTACACCCGCTTGAGCCGCTTCGACAATCTGTTCACGCTTCTGTTCTGCTGTCACCATCAGCACCGGCATATGAGAAAGATTTTCATCAGCACGTACCGCTCTCAACAGATCGATACCGGTCATTCCGGGCATGTTCCAGTCGGTAACCAGAAAATCAAAACTGCCATTTTGCAGCATCGGAAGTGCTGTATTACCATCATCTGCCTCACTGGTGTTATTGAATCCCAGATCGCGCAGGAGATTCTTGATAATACGCCGCATTGTGGAAAAATCATCCACAATAAGAATTTTCATGTCTTTATTCAAAACAACCTCCCATCCCACAAAACTTCGTTTAACAACCCGCCATTTAACGTGTTATTCTTGCCTGCAACCGGATAATTGCCTGGCTATGGATCTGGCTGATACGTGATTCACTTACACCCATTACCTGGCCTATCTCTCTCAAGTTCAACTCATCATCGTAATACAGTGACATAACCATCCGTTCCCTTTCCGGAAGTCCGGCAACAGCCTCGGCCAGAACATTTTTTACATCCTGTTCCTGCATGTTTTCCATTGGGCTCGGAGCTTCATCTGGCAGTGCATCCATCAGACTTCCGTCTCCATCCTCTGACACTGTTTCGTCCAGACTCAATACCTTTTTCCCATTCGCAGACTTCAGAAGATCATGGTATTTTTCCAATGAAATACCCAGTTCGTCGGCTATTTCCTGGGCGCGTGCATCACGTCCTTCCCGGTTTTCCACTGTTCGAATAGCTCCCGCCAACAACTTTGCCTTGGTGTGAACGGAACGTGGAATCCAGTCATTTTTGCGAATCTCGTCCAGCATGGCTCCGCGGATGCGAATGCTTGCGTAGGTCTTGAAACTTGCATTGCGCCCCTGGTCATAGTTGCGCGCCGCATCAAGTAACCCGATCATTCCCGCCTGCACAAGATCATCCACTTGCACGCTGGGCGGCAACCGGTTAGCGAGATGGTAGGCAATCCGCTTCACAAGGTCGGCATGCTGTTCCAGCAAATCATCCCGGCATGTAGCCAGAGATGCCGCGCTGTATCCTCCCGTCATTTTGTTGCTCCCATCTCTATGCGGCTGTGCTGAATCAACCTTTCAATAAAAAATTCCACGTTCCCTTTACTCTCGGCTACAGGCCATTTATCGGCCTGCCGCGCGATAACTTTAAACTGTTGTGAAGCGTTGCTTTCCGGATAACTATCAACCACAGCGCTTTGCCTCCGGACAGCTTTGCGCAACATTTTGTCATAAGGAATCGAACCCATATAATTCAGCTCAACAAACAGATAGCGATCTGTTACCCTGGCAAGGTTTTCAAACAATCGACGACCCTCCTGCTTGCTTTGCACCATGTTGGCAAGAACCCGGAACCGGCTTATGCCGTGTTCCCGGTTCAGCAGTTTGATCAGGGCGTAGGCATCAGTCATTGAAGCCGGTTCATCGCATATCACTACAATTACCTCCTGTGACGCCTTGGTAAAGCTGATTACGCTGTCAGAAATTCCGGCTGCAGTATCTACCAGCAGTACGTCGAGGTTATGACCAATCTCGCTGAAGGCACGAATCAATAACGCGTGCTGTGCGGCAGAGAGTTCTGCCATGCCTTTTATTCCGGATGAAGCAGGAACAATTTTCAGACCTTTGGGGCCGATAATGATTACCTCCTCCAGCCTGCGCTCTCCAGACAGTACATGAGAAAGGTTGTAACGGGGACAGATCCCGAGCATGACATCCACGTTCGCCAAACCCAGATCGGCGTCCATTATCATCACCCGTTTTCCCTGCCCGGTCATGGCAAGAGCGAGGTTGACCGAAACACTGGTCTTTCCCACGCCACCTTTACCGCCAGTTACAGCGATCACCTGAACCGGGCTCTGCCGGGCAAGGTTGCGTAAACCGGCAGCCTGGTCGGAAAGTGCCACGCCCGGTTGCCTGTATGGAATTTCAGATGCCAGCATTTGCACTCATTCCTCCCATAGTCAGAGCCATGGTGTTGTCATCAATGGTTTCTTTGCTCTCTTGCATCAGCCCCACACTCCGCTCAACGAGTCTCTCCGCTATCGCAGGTTGGATATCCTCAGGCACCCGCTGTCCGTCACTGAGATAGGCCACAGCCAGTTGCTGTTTGATTACCACGGACAGCACTCCACCCAGGGATACGCACTCATCCAGCTTGGTTAGAATGCAACCGTCCGGCTTCAGGTATTTGAAGGTATTGACAACCTCGTTCAGACCATTCCCCTGGACATTGGCGGCCAGTAACACGTAGCTTTTTATTTTCGGCTTTCCGGCAAGAATGGTTTTGAACTGGCCGGCGAGACGAACGTCACGCTGACTCATTCCCGCAGTGTCGATCAGAACTAGGCGCTTGTGCCGGAAGGTTTCCAGTGCGCTGCTCAACTCTTCGGAGTTTTTGACCACGCGAACCGGAACACCCAAAATACGGCCATAGGTACGGAGCTGCTCATAAGCAGCGATGCGGTAGCTGTCAGTGGTAATCAGTGCAACCTCCTGATAGCCATGGCGCAGTGCGAAACGGGCGGCCAGTTTGGCAACCGTTGTTGTCTTGCCCACTCCGGTCGGCCCTACCAGGGCAACTACTCCACCTTGGCTGATAATGTCATCGTCCGTCACCCGAAGTTCTGTAGTTATCAAGGCAAGTGCCTGATGCCATGCCTGATCCGTATCTGTGTAATCACTGATTTGATTCGCTATGAATTGACAGTGCTCAGCACTTAGAGCCAGGTTCATTAAACGGCGCAACAGCTCAACCCGCTGCGGACAGCCCCGGCCCATCTCTCCCCACGCCAGACCGGAAAGCTGATTTTCCAGAATGCCACGCAGGTGGCTCAACTCTGAACGCATCTCTTCCAGCGCCGGATCTTCCATACTCGACTTGACTGCTCTCTTCTCTACAGATTCTGCAGTCCGGGATTTTGTTTTGCTTCCGGAACTGGTTCCCTTTCTACGTTTTGCTGCTGTTTTTGGCCTGGTTCGGGACCGGGTTTTTGCTCTGGATCTGGTGGTGTTTTTTGCTGCCACCTTTGTCTCCGTCTCACTTTCCCTGTTTGGTTCTGAAGCGGATACAACCAGCTGTTCAATTTTCTCACTGACGCTGTTCAGCGCCTGTTCGAAGCCGTTCCGTTTCTCCTCCTGCACCGGGGGTTCGACACGGATCTTTCCTTGGGAAGTGTAGGTAAGGTCCGGTTCCGGCAGCTCCTGCACGGAGGGGTTGTCAACCAATGTCAGCGGTTCATCAGCTGTCAACTGTTCCAGACTCTGTTCAAAATCCACTGCCGCAACAATCTCAACGCCACCATCCTTGCGCTGGTTGGAGAGTATGACGGCATCCGGCCCCAGTTCATCACGAACCATGCGGATGGCCTGGCGCGTCTCCCTGGCGAAATATCTTTTCAGTTTCATCGAGTTTTCCCCATTGTTTGGGCACTGTTCCGGGACGGCTATTTTGGCGACTGCTACCCGCCTACCGTTGCCACAATTCTTACCTGCTTGTTATCGGGTATTTCGTTATAGGAGAGTACGTGCAACCCGGAAATAGTGTGCCGGATAAACCGTGCCAACAGTGCACGCAACGGTGCCGCCACCAGCAGTACGGCCGGCTCTCCCGCCACTTCCCGTTCCTGGGTCTTTTCTGCCAAACCGGTATGCAACCGTTCGGCCAGCCCGGGTTCCAGTGCTACGCCATCTTCTTCCGAGACCTGCTGTGATTTTTGCAATATCTGTTCCAGCTGCGGGTCGAGGGTGATAACCGGCAGCTCGTCCGCAGCACCGCTGATGTGCTGATAGATCAGCCGGCGCAGGGCAACCCGTACCAGGCCGGTCAGAACGCCAGGATCCTGATTTTTTGGCGCGTATTGCGCCAAGGTTTCGGCGATTGTGCGGATGTCACGGATGGGTATCCCCTCCTCCAGAAGATTGCGCAATACCTTGAGAACCACCGCCAGGGAAACGGTATTCGGCACCAGCTCTTCCACCAGTTTGGGCGCGCTCTGTTTGAGTTTGTCGAGCAGATGCTGAACCTCTTCATGACCCAGCAGCTCATGAGCGTGGGACTGCAGCAACTGGCTGAGATGGGTTGCCACGACGGTATTGACATCCACCACTGTATAACCCTGTGCTTGTGCCTCGTCCCGTTGCGCCGGGTCGATCCAGACCGCCGGCAATCCGAAGGAGGGATCTTCTGTTGCAATACCCTTGATCTCGCCATGGACCTGGCCCGGATTGATCGCCAGCTCCTTGCCGACCTGTATCTCGGCCTCGCCAAGAGTTACTCCCATCAGAGTGATGCGATAAGCATGAGGGGAGAGATCAAGATTGTCACGGATGTGTACCGCTGGGATCAGAAAACCCAGGTCCTGGGACAACTTCTTGCGCACGCCCTTGATGCGCTCCATCAGCTGACCGCCCTGGTTTTTGTCTACTAGGGGGATCAGGCGATAACCGACCTCCAGGCCGATGATATCTACCGGCGCCACATCGTCCCAGTTCAGTTCACGCGGCTTGTCAGAGCTCTCTTCCGGTTCGGCAACAGTCTGCTCCTGCTCTTCCGTCTGCTCGCCCAGCTGACGCTGATATGACCACCAGGCTGTCGCCCCGGTCAGTGCCGCCAGCGTCAGGAAGGCAAGATTGGGCATACCGGGGATCACTCCCATGATACCGATAATTGAAGCAGCCACCGCCAGTGCTACCGGGTTGCCAAACAGCTGTTTGGTGATCTGCTCCCCCATATTCTGCGAGGACGAGACGCGGGAAACCACGATGCCGGCAGCAACGGATAATAGAAGCGAGGGGATCTGCGCCACCAGACCGTCTCCGATGGTCAGCAGGGTATAGTTGTGCCCCGCATCGGAGAATGCCATTCCGTGCTGGGCCATGCCAATGGTCAGGCCACCGATAATATTGATTACTGTAATCAGGATGCCGGCCACAGCATCACCACGGACAAACTTGCTGGCACCATCCATGGAGCCGTAGAAATCTGCCTCCATGGTCACTTCGGCGCGCCGTTTTCTAGCCTCATCCTGATCGATAAGCCCGGCATTCAGATCCGCATCGATGGCCATCTGTTTGCCTGGCATTGCATCCAGTGTAAACCGGGCTGTCACTTCTGAAATCCGCCCCGCACCCTTGGTCACCACAACAAAATTGATGATGATCAGGATGATGAACACCACGATACCCACCGTGTAGTTGCCGCCAATGACAAACTCACCAAAGGCGTTGATCACCTGCCCGGCTGCATCGGTTCCGGTGTGCCCCTCCAGCAGCACCACCCGGGTAGAGGCGACATTCATCCCGAGACGCAGCAGCGTGGCCACCAGAATCACCGCCGGAAAAACCGCAAAATCCAGTGGTCGCAAGGTGTAAATAGCCACCAGCAGTATGACCAGAGAGAGGGCGATATTGAAACTGAAAAACACATCCAGAAGCAGTGGCGGCAACGGCACCACCAGCATGGCCAACAGAGCCAGCACCAGCACGGGAACTCCCAGTCCAGTGCATGGAATCTGCCGCAAGGTTGTCAATATCCCGACCTGTTCCGCCATTTAATTATCCTCTTGCCTCAAATCAGTCATGCTGAAACTCTTCCGGAATAGGCAGCTCGCCCAGCTCCGCAAGCTGCTCTC
>JALSHD010000165.1 GCA_026982395.1 Chromatiales bacterium
TACTGGTTCATCCAAAAATGTTTGTGCACCACAGAGGCGCAGGGTGCACAAAGTAAAGAGAAAAAAGACAAATGATAGTGCTGTATCTCTATCTGCGGTAACACCCCGGTTTAAATCCGGTAGTTGGGTGCTTCCTTGGTGATCTGCACATCGTGGACATGACTCTCCTTCATGCCCGCGCCGGTCACCCGCACGAATTCGGGCCGGGTGCGCATCTCGTCGATGGTTGCGTTGCCGGTATAACCCATGCTGGAGCGCAGCCCACCCAGCAGTTGATGAATAACCGGCTGCATGGTGCCCTTGTAGGGGACGCGCCCCTCGATCCCCTCCGGAACCAGTTTTTCGGCATCGCTGCTCTCCTGGAAGTAGCGATCACTGGAGCCCTCCTGCCCGGCCATCGCCCCCAGCGAACCCATCCCACGGTAGGATTTGTAGGAGCGCCCCTGGAACAGCTCCACCTCGCCGGGCGCCTCCTCGGTGCCGGCGAACATGCCACCGATCATCACCGCATATGCCCCGGCCGCGATCGCCTTGGCCATGTCGCCGGAGTAGCGTATGCCACCATCGGCAATCAGCGGAACACCGCACTCACGCAGCGCCTCGGCAACATTGGTGATGGCGGTGATCTGCGGCACGCCCACGCCAGCCACGATGCGCGTGGTACAGATGGAACCGGGGCCGATGCCGACCTTGACCCCATCCGCCCCCGCCTCCACCAGATCCAGCGCCGCCTGCCCGGTCGCGATGTTCCCGCCGATCACATCCACGGCGGGGAAGTTCTGTTTCACCCAGCGCACCCGGTCGAGCACCCCCTGGGAGTGGCCGTGCGCCGTGTCCACCACAATCACATCCGCCCCCGCCTCCACCAGCGCCGCGACCCGTTCATCGGTACCGCTGCCGACACCCACCGCGGCGCCCACCCGAAGTCGGCCCTGCTCATCCTTGCAGGCGTTGGGCTTCTCGGTCGCCTTCTGGATATCCTTGACGGTTATCATGCCGCGCAGCTGGAAGCTGTCGTTGACCACCAGGATCTTCTCGATACGGTGCGCATGCAGCAGCCGCACCACCTCCTCCCGCTCCGCCCCCTCACGCACCGTCACCAGCCGCTCCTTGGGGGTCATGATGCTGGTGATCGGTTCATCATAGTGCTGCTCGGAGACGAAGCGCAGATCGCGGCTGGTGACGATCCCCACCAGATCCTCCCCCTGCACCACGGGAACGCCGGAGATGTTCTCCGCCCTGGTCAGGGCGAGCACATCGCGGATGGTGGTATCCGGGGTGACGGAGATCGGCTCCTTGATGACGCCGCTCTCGAACTTCTTCACCTTGCGGATCTCCTCCGCCTGCGCCGCAACGCTCATGTTCTTGTGGACGATGCCGATCCCCCCCTCCTGCGCCAGGGCTATGGCCAGACGCGCCTCGGTGACGGTATCCATGGCGGCGGACACCAGTGGTATGTTCAGCGGGATGTTGCGGGTGAGCCGGGTTTTCAGACTTACTTCGCGCGGCATTACCGTGGAGTGGGCCGGCAATAACAGAACATCATCGAAGGTCAACGCTTCCTGAACAATACGCATGGGCGGGATTCCAGATTGGACTCTAAATATCCGGCGCATTATACGGTTTGTCGACATGCTGGTAAACTTACCGGTATTCGGACAGCCGTTCGCCCCGCAACTGCGTTCAAATGGTATTCGTTCATAATTATCGGCACCTCTGAAAGTAGTGATTTTTTCGCGAGAGCAAGGAAGCTCCGGGCACGGCTGCAGCAATGCATGGAGCAATTGCCGAGAACCGCAACGCATAAGGAATACATGAGGATTCGGGCACGGAGCTGACGCCGCTATCGCGGAAAAAGCGTATTTTTAGAGGTGCCCATTAGTCAAGGAGTACAGCCTGAAACGTGACCACGAGCTTGTCTGCGACCGATAAACAACAGGATAACGGTTTTCGCCAGGTTTTCAGCATCTCCGAGCTGAACCGGGCAACACGCTCCATCCTGGAAGGCTCCTTTCCCCTGATCTGGATAGAGGGTGAGATCTCCAACCTGGCCCGGCCTGCCTCCGGCCATCTCTATTTTTCGCTGAAAGACAGCGGGGCCCAGGTGAGGGGCGCCATGTTCCGCAACCGCTCCATTCACCTCCGATTCCGGCCGGAAAACGGCATGCAGGTACTGGTGCGCGCCAAAGTAAGTCTTTATGAGCCACGAGGCGATTACCAGTTGCTGGTTGAACATATGGAAGAGGCCGGGGATGGTGCATTGCGGCGCGCCTCCGAGGCTCTCAAGCAGCGCCTGGAACAGGAGGGGCTGTTTTCCGAAGAAAACAAAAAACCACTGCGGAAATATCCGCGCTGTATCGGCGTTGTGACCTCCCCCAGCGGAGCAGCAATCAGAGATATTCTCAGCGTATTGAAACGCCGTTTCCCGGTAATTCCGGTGATAATCTATCCGGTAGCGGTCCAGGGCGAAGCGGCTGCCGGCCAGATTGTTTCCATGATTGAACTGGCGGGTGCGCGTAACGAGTGCGATGTGCTTGTTGTCGGGCGTGGTGGCGGTTCGCTCGAGGATCTCCAAACCTTTAACGACGAACTGGTAGCGCGAGCCATTCACTCCTCTCCTCTGCCGGTCGTCTCCGCCGTTGGCCATGAGATTGATTTCACCATTGCAGATTTTGTGGCAGATCAACGCGCGCCAACACCGTCAGCTGCGGCTGAACTGTTGAGTCCGGACCGGGAGGAGTTGCAGCAACAACTGCTGCGACTGCAGTCGCGGCTGCATCAATCAATAAAGCGGCAACTGACTCGAGCCAGGGAACGGCTGCACTGGCAACAGAAGCAGCTGCAACATCCGGGAAAACGGTTACAGGATATTGCCCAGCGCCTTGATGAACTGGAGCAGCGACTGAAGACAGCCTGCAGCCATCAACTGCGCCACAAACGGGCCGAACTCAACGAACTTGCGGCACGACTGCGCCACTGCACTCCGGCCTATCATATACAGAACACATTAACAAAGTGTGCAACTGTCCGAAATAATCTATATTCTGCCATGCGTCATCAACTGGAAAACAGCCGGCAAAGACTATTGATGCAAATCCGCCAGCTGGACGCCGTCAGCCCCCTCGCCGTACTGGGGCGGGGCTATGCCATCATCCAGACGGTACCGGATGGTATAATCGTGCGCAACAGCCGCTCGGTGGCGGCAGGCGATCAAATCGAGGCTAAACTGGGAAGCGGGCGTATCCGCTGCAGAATACAGGAAACGATGGATGACTGACTTACCTGCCGCAAACCCTGGCTTTCTGCTCACAAGATGCTTTTTTTTGTGGCTCTGCTGGCTGTTGCTCATTCCGGTCGCACCAGCCGGCAGCGTCGAGCTGCCACGAGAATCAAACGTACCCGGCGGAGTAGCCGTTATCGAACTTCCCGCAGCGGATGGAGAGCAGCAGCCAGAGGCCTGGTACCGTGACAGACGGGTTATGGTGCTCAACAACGCGAACCGCTGGTATGCCATCGTTGGTATTCCGTTAAACGCAAAACCCGGTAAACATACCCTGACCGTGAAGAGTTCGACAACAAAAAGAATCCATTTTACAGTGACGGAAAAAAAATACCGCGAGCAACACCTTACTATCAAAAACAAACGCATGGTCAATCCCGATGCTGATGATCTGAAACGTATTCGCAAAGAAAAGAAAGAGATCATTGCCGCCTTCGCCCATTGGCGGGACACCCGGCAGATCGACACCAGCTTTATCCTGCCAGTCGATGGCCCATTAAGCAGTCCGTTCGGGCTGCGCCGGTTTTTCAACCAGCAACCCAGAAAGCCCCATAGCGGCCTGGATATCGCGGCACCCGAAGGCACCCCTGTCCGGGCACCCGCTTCCGGTGTTGTGATTGCTACCGGAAACTATTTTTTTAACGGAAACACCATTTTTATTGATCATGGTCAAGGACTGATCACAATGTATTGCCATATGAATCGGATTAACGTGAAAAAAGATGACCTGTTGGAAGAAGGGCAAATTATTGGTGAAGTTGGCATGACAGGTCGCGTGACCGGAGCGCATTTGCACTGGTCGGTTAGCCTGAACAACACCCGCGTTGATCCCGAACTTTTTTTATCTGTTTCCAAGTAACGCAGCCGGGGGAAATACAATGGCGCAAGTTATTCTGTTTGAAAATGAAGAGCACAAAAACATCCTGCTGGAAGATCACACCGAGGGTGAGATGGTGCCTGCCAACCAGCATCTGATCATTCACAAGGGCAAAGGGATGCTGCTGGATCCGGGTGGACACAAGATCCACTCACAGGTCTATTCTGATCTGTCGGCCATGTTATCGCCGAATGACCTCAAGTACCTTTTTTTCTCTCACCAGGATCCGGATATCGTTGCTGCCGCCAATTTCTGGTTCATGATGACACCCGCCGATGGGCTGATATCCGAACTCTGGCTGCGTTTTATCGCCCATTTCGGTGTTGACAGAATGGTGTTTCACCGTATCAAAACCATTCCTGACCGTGGCCAGTTTGTGGATCTGGAGGGGGTTCAGCTCTCCATTATTCCCGCGCATTTTCTGCATTCGGCAGGTAATTTTCAGGTCTATGACCCCGTTTCCAAAATTCTCTACTCGGGTGATCTGGGGGCATCAATCGGAGTTGACTACCGGATTGTGGATGACTTTGAAACACACATAGATGCTATCAAAGGGTTTCATCAACGCTATATGCCCACCGCCAGGGTCTATCAGCTTTGGGCAAAAATGGCCCGCAAACTGGATATTGACACTATCGCCCCACAACATGGCGCCGTTTACCAAGGCCGGGAGAATGTCAACAAATTCATCGATTGGGTGGAAAACCTGCCCTGCGGGCTGGACATAATGGAAGATATATACAACACTCCCTGACCTTTTGGCGAGATTTATCTTTTTTGGACGCATCCAGTTTAGCGCTTCAGGGTATCGGTCATCGGAGCTTCAGAGCAGCCGGATTCTACTTCCGATAATACGGCCGACAACCAGCCTCCCCAAGGAAGAGGAGGCGGATTCGAGCTTACATTGCACAAGATTAGTACGTTATAATCCAGTGATTTTTAAGCCTGCCACACTTATTGACTGGAATACTACCAGGGGAACACATGTCTCAAATAACACTGTTTGAAAATAACGAACACAAAAATATTCTGCTTGAGGACTACGCCGAAGGCGAAATGATACCGGCCAATCAGCATGTCATCGTGCACAACGGCAAGGCTATGCTGCTGGATCCGGGTGGCCACAAGATTCACTCCAAGGTATTCGCCGAACTTTCCACCATCGTGGCACCACCCAATCTGAAATATCTGTTCTTCTCCCATCAGGATCCGGATATCGTAGCCGCTGCCAATTTCTGGTTCATGATGACCTCTGCAGAAGGGTTGATGTCCCAGTTGTGGACCCGTTTTGTCGCCCATTTCGGCATCGACCGGGTGGTATTCAATCGCATCAGAACCATTCCCGATGAAGGAATGGTTCTCGATCTGGAGGGTGTCAAGCTGCTCATCATCCCCGGACACTTTCTCCACTCTGCAGGCAACTTTCAGGTCTATGATCCGATCTCCAAAATTCTCTATTCGGGTGATCTGGGCGCTTCCATCGGAACGGAGTATCGGATTGTCGAAGATTTTGATGCCCACATTCCCCGCATTGAATGGTTCCACCATCGCTATATGCCCACGGTAAAGGCCTTTCAGCTGTGGGCAGCGATGATCCGCGAACTGGATATCGAAACCATTGCACCACAACATGGCGCCATCTATCAGGGCAAGGAGAACGTCAACAAATTCATCGACTGGGTGGAAAACCTGCCCAGTGGTCTGGATCGGATGGATAATCTGTTCCGGATTCCGAAAGAGTAGCAATATCCCTCCACTGAAAATCATCTACCCGGCAACCGGACAGGTTGCCGGGTAAATAGTATTATCTATGGGGCGAAAGTCTCACATATCACCCTCCTGTTCTGTTCAGAAAACAGATCCTGAATTTCTCCATGCACCCCATTTGCGCAGGTAACTTCCTATAATAAGGGGGAGAAAAAACTTCTCACGGGGAGAATCAGATTATGACAACGCCGCTTTTCGAAGTGCCTGTTTCAAAGCTGGTATGGGACAGTCGCTATCGGTCCGGTGATGGAGTTCAGGAGGACTTTCTGAACGATACCTGGCGACGGGTGGCGAACGCACTGGCTTCGGTGGAGACCACGCAGCAGGCACGATGGGAAGAGAAATTTTATCGGTTGCTGGAGGGGTTCCGCTTTCTTCCCGGTGGGCGAATCGTTGCGGGTGCAGGGACGGCCCACAACGTTACTCTGTTCAACTGCTTTGTCATGGGTCGTATCGGCAACTCGCTGGAGTCCATCTTCGACAGTCTGAAGGAAGGGGCACTCACCATGCAGCAAGGTGGTGGCGTGGGATATGATTTTTCCACCCTCCGTCCTGCTGAAACCGGCACCGGAATTGCGGATGTTGCTCCCGGCCCCGTCGCATTCATGCGTATCTGGGACAGCATGTGTGACGCACTGCTCTCGATGGCCCCCCGGCGCGGCGCAATGATGGCTACCTTGCGCTGCGATCATCCCGATATCGAGACCTTCATCAACGCCAAGCGTGACGCCCGGCAGTTGCGGAATTTCAATCTTTCCGTCCTGATCAGTGATGATTTTATACACGCAGTACAGCATGATCGCGACTGGCCGCTGCTGTTTCCTGCCGGTGAACTGCCCGATGCGGATAAGCACCCGGAACGGATCGATAAAAACTGGCAGGGAACAGTGACCTCCTGTGCAGTGTTCCGGCATGTCCGCGCCCGGGCGCTGTGGGACGCTATCATCCAGGCCAGTTACGATACGGCGGAGCCTGGTGTGCTGTTCATCGATCGTATCAACCGGATGAATAATCTGGGGTACCGCGAACAGATCAGCGCCACCAACCCCTGCGGTGAAATCCCGCTTCCCCCTTATGGCGCCTGTGATCTGGGTTCCATCAATTTGACCCGGTTTGTCAGTGACCCGTTTGACAGGAAAGCACGCCTGGATCTCGAGGGAATCCAGGCAGCAACAGCGGTTGCCGTGCGCATGCTGGACAATGTTATCGACTGCTCCCGCTTCCCGCTTCCGATCCAAAGGGAACAGAGTCAAGGCAGCCGCCGTATCGGGCTGGGAATAACCGGATTGGCGGATACGCTAATCATGCTGGGGTTGCACTATGCCCGACAGGAGTCACGGCAGCAGGCCGCGCAGGTTATGAAAACCATCTGCCATACTGCCTACCGCACATCAATCGAGCTGGCCAGAGAAAAAGGTGCCTTCCCGTTCCTGGAAATCGAACCGTATCTGGCCCGACCTTTTATCCGGCGTCTGCCAACAGACATCAGAAGAGGTATTGCTGCAAACGGGATCCGCAACAGTCATCTGATAGCAGTCGCTCCAACGGGAACCATCAGCCTGTTTGCCAACAATATCTCCAGCGGGATCGAGCCGGTATTCGATTTTCACTACCGGCGGCGTATTCGTACCACAGGGAAAAAAGATCGGGAGTATGAGTTGACCGACTACGCGCTGCGCCACTGGGAAACCCGGCACAGGAATCACCCGCTACCGGATTTTTTTGTTGCTGCAAAACAGCTGATGCCCGAGGCACATCTGCAGATGCAGGCAGCCATCCAACCTTTTGTGGACAATGCCATCTCCAAGACCATCAACGTACCGGAAAAAATGACATTCGATCAGTTTCGGTCAATCTACCACCAGGCCTGGCAGCTGGAGCTGAAGGGGTGTACCGCCTACCACCCCAATCCCGTCAGGGGAAAAGTGCTTTCCGGGCTCGGCAAAGGGGACTCTCTGCAACCGGAAACGCCTTGTTGCAACAGAAACGCAGGTGAGTAAACCGAGGTTTCAGTGGCAGAGTGCCTGTAGCCGTTTTACCAGCCGATCCACTCTTTTCATCGCAGCCAGATAGGCTGCACGGAATGCATCATGCTCCTCTTTCGCCTCTGCGTGCAATTTTGCCTGTTTGCTGTGCTCAGCATCCAGTTTTTTCCACTTGGCCGGATCGACTTCGCTGTCCAGATAACGGATCAAAAGTTTTTCATGCTCAGACAATCGGATTTCATGATCCTCGATAACATCTGAAAGATGAGCCGCAACCTCTCGGTAGTCAGGCAGCTCCCGTTCCAGTTGGTATAACATGGCTTCCAAACGCCGCTGTTTTTTCAGCCAACCGACTATGTCCCTTTTCCACTCTCTATGCTCATCATGCCAAGCAATGGACTCTTCCTGCATGGCCTTGATATGCGCAATCAATGCTATCTGTGATGTAACCAGCTGTGACAAAGGTGACTGCCACGATATTGCCAGTTGTTTGTCCATGTTTCTCCTCTCAGGTTGGCCGGCTGCCACAAAATTCGACGGCCCTTAATGTGCTTGACTAATCTATTGATCTATAGTCTCGGAAATGAGCTTTGTCCAGAACATCAACCAGAAAAAACCTGTACCGATTCAGCACCACTCCAGTTAACGATATGCTGCCAATCCGTTTCATCCCGTTTTCCATACTGCAGTAACAACAACGTTTTTCCATCCATTACCGACTGGTGCAGATACTCCAGTTTTTCATCAGGAATGCCCATCCGGCGCAGCGCAATGGTCAAATGGGTGACCAGTGCCGCGCCGGTCATCAAACCGGTTCCTGCAACTGCGCCGGCAATCAGCTCGACAAAGGGACCAAGGACGAGTAGCGGACCGATACCAGGAACAACAAATAGCCCCATTGCTCCGGCCAGCAAGCCGCCCAGCGCTCCCCACACGGCACCCTGCTCGCCCCAGAACTTGATCCGCTCACGTTCGTTTTCATAGGAGATCCCGAGAAAGTCATCGCCCTGGCCAGCGGCCCGGCGCAGTATGGATATTTTGTCCATGGGGAAATCGTGCTCAATCAGCTTTTCAGCCACCTCCTGGGCACGTCGGGGATCATCAAAAACTGCAGCAAGTATGGTTTTCATATGGAGCCTCTTTCCCTAATGACACGATGGATATATACCCTTTTACATGGAATCATCGTGGCTCTTTTTCAAGGCCCCTTGGAGAAATGATTTCAGTAGCCTTCAGAGGTGCCCATTACTCCCGTTTACCCCGCCAGATGGACACCCACAACCACACACACCCCATGCAGGCCGCGACGAAGCCCAGCAGCACAAACAGTGAATAGCCCCATATGGTAGGCCCGGCATCCGGCGCTGTCATGACAATCGATGTGCCGATAATCAGTGCGGCGGTCACCATTCCCACTGACAGACGGCTGGCGGCCCGATCCAGTTGGTGACCAAAGTGATCGAGACGGGTGACATCAACATGAACCTGTAACGCCCCCCTTCGGGCCATACGCAACAGCCGGCGAATGTCACGTGGCAGGCTGGTCAGTATGTCAATGCCGCCGGAGAGATTATTCCACCCCTGTTTCAACAGGCTGGATGGCAGATAGCGCTTCATTATCAAGCGCTGCAAGAATGGCGTTATTTCAGCGACGATATTGAAATCGGGATCCAGCTTCCGGCCCAGACCATCGAGGGAGATAAATGCTTTTAACAACATGGAGAGATCGGGAGGCAGGCTGAGTTGATGGTCCCGGAACAGTGCCATCAGGTCGCCGAGCATGGCAGCAAAATCCAGCTGTTTGAGCGAGAGACCATGATATGAATCGAGGAACGCCTCCAGCTCATCATTGAGATGATCGGTGTCGATAGTGATAGCTCCACCGGTCCAGTCCTGCAATACATCAACGATGTTATCGGTCTCTCGCATCATCAGGCCGTACAGCAGATCCGCCACCTGTTCGCGGCGCAGTTGTGACAGGCTCCCGGTCATTCCAAAATCAATAAAGGCGATACGGTTTTCCCGCAGGTAAAAGAGATTTCCCTGGTGAGGATCGGCATGGAAAAAACCATCGATCAGTGTCATCTGCAGCATGGCGTTGACACCGCGCCGAGCCAGCAGTGATCGATCCAGTCCGGCCTCCTCGATGGCGTTGAAATCCCGTGCCGGGATACCATCAATGTACTGCTGGACATTGAGGCGCTTGCTGGTCCACTGCCAGTATATTTTCGGAATGGCGATATCGCTCTGGCCGGCAAAATTGGCTGCAACACGTTCCGCTGCCCTGGACTCGTTTTCCAGATTGAGTTCACGGCGCAGCGAACGGCTGAACTGACGCACCATCTCTACCGGATGATAGCGCCGGAGTTCAGGAATCTCCGCTTCGGCGATCTCGGCAAAACGGGCCAGCAAATGCAGATCCGCATTGACCGTTTTTTCAATGCCGGGGCGGCGAATCTTGAGCACCACCTGATTCCCGTCGGCGAGCTCTGCACGGTGCACCTGGGCGATGGAGGCAGCTGCAAGCGCTTTTTTGTTCAGATGTGGAAAAATCTCATCCGCTGGCCGACCCAGATCCTCCTCCAGCTGCGCGGCCAGCTCCTCAAACGGAACGGCGGGAACCTCATCCTGAAGTTTTTCGAACTC
>JALSHD010000166.1 GCA_026982395.1 Chromatiales bacterium
GCACCATGCCGGAGAAGATGGAGATCAAGAAGTTCGATCCCGTGGTTCGCAAGCATGTGAGCTACAAGGAAGCCAAGATCAAGTAACTGCTGTCGGCCTCCGAGGCTGAGGGTGGGGTTTGCATGGGTATCCCGGAGAAGAAGTGGTTCGTTTTGGGCCACTTCTTTTTTTGTGCTTCAGATTAAGGGCGCCACTAATAATGCATAATGCACTTTTCCGCGATAGCGGTGTCTGCTCCGTGCCTGAATCCTCATGTATTCCATTCACTATGGTTCCCGGCATTTGCTCTACGCAGTCGTGCGCACGGAACTTCCTTGCTCTCGCGAAAAAACCACTGTTTTTAGAGCTGCCCTTAAGTTCTGTCCTTTCACAGCAATATTTCATTGCCGGGATAAACAAGATATTGTCCCCAAATGAATAGTGATCTGCTGATTCAGGTTGAAAATCTGTCCCGCTACTACGGCAGCAGGGCGGCTGTGGATGATATCAGCTTTGAACTTCGCCGCGGCGAGGTGCTGGGTTTTTTGGGGCCAAACGGGGCGGGGAAATCGACCACCATGCAGGTTATCTCCGGTAACCTTGCCCCCAGTGAGGGCCGGGTGGTGATCAACGGCATCGACATCCTCGAACAGCCCCGTCAGGCAAAGGCGGCGCTGGGTTTTTTGCCGGAGCAGCCGCCACTGTATCGTGAACTGACGGTGGATGAGTATCTGCGCTACTGCGCCGGTCTCAACCGGATCCCCCGCAGCCGTATCAGTCAGGCGATGGAGAGTGCTAGGGAGCATTGCGGACTGGCCGATGTGGGCGCACGTCTGATCGGCAATCTCTCCAAGGGATACCAGCAGCGGGTTGGCATTGCCCAGGCGATCATTCACTCCCCGGACGTGGTGATTCTGGATGAGCCGACGGTAGGGCTGGATCCCATTCAGATCCGCGAAATTCGCCATCTTATCCGCACCCTCGGCGAACAGCACAGCGTTATCCTCTCCACTCACATCCTGCCGGAAGTGCAGGCCACCTGTGACCGGGTGCAGATTATCAGCCAGGGCAGACTGGTGCTGAGCGATACCATCGAAGGGCTGGAGCGGCGCATGCAAGGCTCCTCGTTGACAGCGGCATTCCGGCAGCAGGTGGAACCCGCTGATCTGACCGATCTTCCCGGTGTGATGGAGGTGGAGATGCTGCCTGATCGGCGGCTGCAATTACATCATGTTGTGGATCAAAATCCGGCCGAGGCGCTGGTGGAGCGCTCGGTAGCGCAGGGGTGGGGGCTGTATGAACTGGTTCCGGAGCGTATGTCGCTGGAGGATGTGTTCGTCGATATAACTTGCGCCGATCGGTTGCAGGAGGGGGAGCCATGATGGTATTGCACATCGCCGGCCGCGAGCTGCGCAGCCTGTTTCTGTCGCCACTGGCCTGGGCGGTGCTGGCGGTCATGCTGCTGATTCACGCCTATCTGTTTCTCAGCCAGATCGAGCAGTACCTCGTTATTCAGCCGCAGCTGGCGCTGATTGAGGGAGCCCCTGGTGTTACCGAGGTTGTGGTCAGTCCCCTGTTCGGCAGCGCGGCGGTAGTGCTGTTGCTGGTGGTGCCACTGTTGACCATGCGCCTGATCAGTGAAGAGCGCCGCAGCGGAACCCTGAGTCTGCTGCTCTCGGCGCCGGTTTCCATGTGGGAGATCGTGATTGGCAAATATCTTGGCATTGTCGCTTTTCTGTTCATTCTGCCAGCCATGCTGGGCCTGATGTCCCTCTCCCTGCTGGCGGGCGGCAGCCTGGATTTTGGTCTGCTGGCGGCCGGATTGCTCGGCCTGGCGCTGATGCTGGCGGCATTTGCCGCAGTGGGGCTGTTCATGTCCACCTTGACTATCTACCCGACGGTGGCCGCCGTCAGCACCTTTGGGGTACTGCTGCTGTTGTGGATTATCGACTGGGCGGGAGGTACAACCGGTGAAGATGGCAGTGGTAGCGCACTGGCCTACTTCTCCATGATGCACCACTTTCAGGTTCTGCTGCGGGGTGTATTTGATACCGCGGATATCGCCTGGTTTCTGCTGTTTATCGTTACCTTTTTGGTGCTGAGTATCCTGCGCCTGGAAGCGGATCGCCTGCCATGAAATCCGGCGTGCTATACAGGTCGTAGCGATTCACTCGATTGGGAGGCTGGTTATAACCATAAATAATATGCGAATCAAGTTATTAACCCGGCAACAATATATGTCGCATTCAGGGCTTCAGGCAGGCGCCGGACCAAGGCGCAGTGCGCAGGCAAGGGTCGCTCCCTTGTCCAGCGCTGGAACGCAGATCCGGTGCCTGCCTGAAGTCCCTAACCCTATGATATTCAACGACAGGCCGGGGCGTGCCGGCCCGCAGGCTGCGTTACCCCATCTTGCTGTAGAGTGGCTACAGCGGCGATGGGCTGCCTTGCTGCGAACCGGCGCGCCACGGCTGAATACGATATATATTGTTGCCGGGTTAATATCAACATGCCTTTGCAGCGGTCAACGGCGGTATCCAGGATGAAAGTCGACCGCAGCTACCGCCGCCGGATGCGGTTGCAAAACGCGGTTACCGTGTTGCTGTTTCTGCTGGTAATCGGACTGCTCGGCTGGCTCAGTACCCGCTACCACTGGCAGGCTGACTGGACCGCGTCGGGAAAGAACACCCTCTCCGTCGCCAGTGTCGAACTGCTGCGGCAACTGGATGGGCCGGTGCAGATTGATGCCTTTGCCCGCGACAGTGAACTGACTATGGCGCGAAAGGTTATCGCAGAGCTGGTCAGCCGCTATCAGCGCCACAAGCCGGATATCGAGCTTCGTTTCATCAATCCCGACACCGCCCCGGATCAGGTTCGGGATGCCGGAATAACCGTGGATGGTGAACTGGTGCTGCACTATCAGGGGCGCAAGGCGCACGTTCAGCAGCCAGGGGAGCAGCAGATCACCAATGCCCTGCAGCGGCTGTTACGCAGTGCCGGGCATCGGGTGGTCTTTATCTCTGGCCATAGTGAGCGCTCACCTGCAGGGAAACAACCGCAGGATCTGGGGGCGTGGGCCCAACAGCTGCAAGACAAGGGACTGGCTGTCGAGACCCTCAATCTGGCCGATAGCGCAGCTATACCGGAAAACACCACCGTGCTGGTAATTGCCAGTCCGGGCAGCAACTACCTGCCTGGGGAGGTCCGTCTGCTGCAGGAGTATGTCGAACAGGGAGGCAACCTCCTGTGGCTGGCGGAACCCGACCTGCTGTTCGGCCTGGAGCCATTGGCGGAGCAGCTGGGCATCCTGTTCCAGCCGGGAACAATCGTCGACCCCACCGGTCAAATGCTGGGGCTGGACAATGCCGCCTTTGCCGTGGTGTCTGCCTATCCCCGCCATGCCATAACCGCCGGCTTCAGCGATATCACCATCTTCCCCATCGCCAGTGCGCTGGATCTGGAGACCCCGGAAGGGTGGCAAGCTGTCCCGCTACTGGAGACGGTTGACCGTGCGTGGTCGGAAACCGGTTCCCTGCTCTCCGGTACGGTGCAGTTCGATCAGGGGCAGGACATCAGCGGTCCACTGACCATCGGCTATGCTCTCAGCCGCGCACTGCCGGAAGAGCTGGAGGCGCAGGGAGCAGAGCAGCGTATCATGGTTATTGGCGACGGTGATTTTCTCTCCAACGGATTTCTGGGCAGTGCCGGGAATCTCGGTCTGGCGATGAATATCATCAACTGGCTGAGCCGTGACGAAGCGCTGATCGCCATACCTGCCCGAGTGGCTCCCGACAACCGCTTGCAGTTGTCACCGCTGGCGGGGAAGATCATCGGCCTGGGTTTTCTGGTGGTCATTCCGCTGTTGCTGTTGATTAGTGGAGTGACAATATGGTGGCGTCGCAGGCGTCGCTGAAGTTCGGCTTTTTCCCCGGAGGCCGGATTCAACAGGACAGGGGTAACAACAAAAGGAGGTTTCAAAGTGATAACAGGGTTTTTGAAAAAAATTCTGCTCATGCTGGTACTCGCTACGGTGGCAACGACTGTTTCTGCCCAGTGGCAATTGAACAATGCCGAATCCAGCATTGATTATGTTTCGATCAAGAAATCGAAAGCGGGTGAACTCAACACCTTTGGCAAGCTGAAAGGGGTGATCGAGCAGAACGGAAAGGCCACGGTAATCATATCGCTGGCCAGCGTCGAGACAAAAATTCCGGTGCGTAACGAACGTATGCAGTCGATGCTGTTCGAGATTGATCGATTTCCGGAGGCCACGGTATCGACGGTGGTAGAGTATGGCCGTATTGAAGGGATGAAGCTAGGGGACTCCTTTGTTCAGCCGGCAAAACTGAAACTCTCCCTGCACGGTGAAGAGCAGGAGATCGAGACAGAGCTGCGCGTGGTGCGACTGGGTGAGGGTCGTCTATTGGTTTCGACCATCAGGCCGGTGATTGTCAATGCGGAAAAGTTTTCTCTCGGCAAGGGGGTGGAAAAATTGAGAGAAATTGCGAAGCTTCCTTCCATCAGCTCCGCTGTGCCGGTTACTGTTGATTTGCTGTTTGAAAAATAGAGGCTTTTTCTGCACCGAATTACATTTTGTCATCCAGATTCCGGCCGGTCTCCTGGTGATGAAATTCCGGCAGCATGCGGTTGAACAGTTGAATGATCTCCTCACGGCTCCAGCGATCTTTCTGCGTTAGCTGTTCGATCTGTTGACGGAACCACTCCAGCGATTCCCGGTTGTTCCCTTGTGGCAATGTTATCACCCCCAATGAATAAAACCGCTCCAGATCGGGTTTGTCATCGGGGGTGAAAAATTCCTCAAAATCCTTTTCGCCACTGGTGGTGCTGGCAGAGAAATAGCATGGCCATTTCCCATGCCGGGCCAGCCGCTCTACAGATGTCCGCGCCTCCTGTTCCGTCTCGCAGGGATAAGCTTCGTATCCCAGACTGGCCAGGTAGCGTCTGGCGATCGATTCGAAGGTGATCAGGTGCAGATTGTCGTCCAGTTGCGGGAAAAAAATTTCCCGATTTTCACCCAGCAGGCAGGAGAGCAGACAGAGTTCGCCGGACTCTTTCGCGGTTATGAAATAGCGGCGGACGTCGCTGGGTGCGGACAGGGGCTGCCGTTTCCGGATCCGCTGCCCGAATCCGTGCAGCAGGCTGCCGTCGGAGAAGGCGACGTTGGCGAAGCGGGCGGTGGATACCGGGATCTGCTGGCTGTAATGAGCCAGAAACAGCTCCATGATCCGCTTGGAGGCGCCCATCATGTTGACCGGATTGGTGGCCTTGTCGGTGGAGACGCAGAAGTACTTTCTGCTGCCCTGGTGGATGGCGTGTTGCAGGGTCTTTTCCGTGTTGAAGATGTTGGTTTCAATCATCCGCATCAGGGTGTAGGGGTCGCGCTCGCTCCTCACATGCTTCATCGCCGACAGGTTGAGTACATAGTCGTAAGGCCCTTCGTTGTCGACGAGGGCATCGTACACTGTTGAGCCGGCATCGATGGCGAAGGTGCGAAACTCCCCTGTGCCGTAGCCGATGGAGCTGCGCAGATCGCGCACCAGTTCCACCAGGTTGTTTTCGCTGATGTCCACCACATGCAGTTTCGCCGGCGAGCGGCTGAAGATCTCCTTGCTGACCGCCTGGCCGATGGAACCCGCTCCGCCGATGACCAGAAAAGAGGCACTTCGGACGAGTTCGTCGAGCTGCTCCCGGTGCTTTTCCAGGTCGGCGTCGAACAGCGGCTGGTTGCGGCCGATGAGGGAGAGTAACGGGTCCATTTTTCTATCCCGAAAGTGCGGTCTTCAGGTGGGCCTCGGTCTGAAACACATCGGGCAGCTCGTCGATATCCACGCCGGCGGCGGGCGGCATGAAAAACAGCTCGGTCTCGTTTTCGGTGATGAAACCCCGGGTGCTGCGAATGAACTGCGGTGTGGCGATGTAGAGCGCCCCGTTGATGGTGTAGTAGTTGTTGCTGTACTCTTGGCGCCGGGTGATATTCTTGGCTGGACGGGCAAGAAACCGCCAGCCGGACTCCGAGACATCCAGGCACTTCCAGGGGTGTTCGGTCATCGGGTGGACGCTGACCAGGGAGCTGCAGCCGGAGCTGCGGAACTGCTCGATGGCGGCGTCGATGTGTTGGCTGGTGCGCAGTGGCGAGGTCGGCTGCAGCAGCACCACGATATCGGGCAGTTCGTTGCGCTCCTCCAGCCAATCCAGCGCATGCAGCACGGTATCTATGGTGGTCGCCTCGTCGGTGGCCAGCTCCTGCGGGCGGATATAGCGGGTATCCACGCCGTGTCCGGCGGCAAAATCACGAATCTCCCAATCCTCCGAGGAGAGCATCCGGCGGGTCAGGTGGCGGCTCCCTATGGCCGCTTCCAGCGTGTACTGCAGCAGCGGCTTGCCCATGACCGGAAACAGGTTTTTCTTCGGAATTCCCTTGGAGCCGCCCCGTGCCGGAATGAAACCCAGTATCTCAGGCATAGGCCTTCTCCTCCGGATCGATGCGGCTGAAGTGCAGATCGAAATCGGCCTGTGCCTGTTTGAAGTCCGGCAGCCGGCCGATATCCAGCCAGTATTCGGTGAGGGGAAAACCGCCCACGGCCTGCTGCCGGGTGATCAGCTCGTTGAGCAGCTGAGGCATGTCGTAACTCTTGTTGTTCGGGATCAGCCGCAGGGTCTCGGGGGAGAGGGCATAGATGCCGGCGTTGACGAAATAGCGGTAGACCGGCTTTTCCACCAGCTGGGTGATGCGGGTCCCGCCCATCTCCATCACCCCGTAGGGAACCTGCTGCTGATGCTCCCGCACGCAGACGGTGGCCTGATGTGCATGCTCCCGGTGGAACGAGAGCAGGGCGCCCAGATCCACCTTGGTCAGCAAGTCGCCGTTCATCACCAGAAAATCCTCTTCGAAGGGTTTCTCCAGCAGACCGAGGGCGCCGGCGGTGCCCAGGCGCTGTTTCTCCTCGATGTACTCGATCTGCACCCCCCAGCGGGAGCCGTCTCCGAAATGGTTCTGGATCATCTCCCCCAGGTAGTTGATACAGAAATAGAAACGGTTGAAACCCTGCTCGGCGACATGTTCGAGAATGGTCTCCAGGATCGGTTTGTCCCCCACCATCAGCATCGGCTTGGGAACCTTCCGGGTCAGCGGCCGCAGGCGCATTCCCAGACCGCCGAGCATCAGCACCACCGGATTGGACCACTGCTGTCTCCTTTCCTCCCTGTCGTGGATCAGATCCAGCAGCCGGCCCTGCCGGTCGAGAATGGGCAGATGGCGCAGGGATTTCTGCTGCATCCGTTGCCGCCATACCAGCGGGCTCTCATCCTGCCGTCCGGTACACGGCTGGCGGTTCATGGCCTGTTCCACACGGCTGTCCAGGGTCGCCCCGCGCAACAGCGCGCGGCGCAGATCCCCGTCGGTGACCGTCCCCAGCAGCCGGCCGTCAGGATCGGCAACCAGCACAATCTGCATGGAGTTTTGATCCAGATTGAGCAGTGTCTCCCGGATGGTGGTTTCCGGTGGCAGAGTTATATGGCTCCAGTCGCAGGGCATCGTACTACTGTGGGTTCCCGGTCAAACAAGAATTGTTGTGAAACGGCTTGGTCAATAGATCGGCCAATTCCCTGATTTTTTTAATTTCCTGAAGGATGGACAGAGCGCTTTCTCCGGATCCGTAAGGCGGGATGGTCTGCTGGGCCAGAGATTGAAAACCGGGTGCCAACGCTTTTTCTATGGTTGTCGCAATTTCTCCTTGTCTTGCTTCACAGCAGATGACAGAGGCCGCTATTGGTCTGCCCTCCTGGCGGCTGCCGATATTCACCGTCGGGGTGCCGGCCGCCGGGGCTTCGATGATGCCGCTGGAGGAGTTGCCGATCACCACCTCCGCCAGCCGGAGGGCGGAGAGGTAGCGCTGCTGGCCGAGGGAGGCGGTCAGCAGCACCCGATCGGAACGGGCGGCGGCCCACTGTTCGATCTGCCGCCGCAGGGCGCGGCCTTCGCTGTCGGCGTTGGGTGCGGTCCAGAGGATGCGGGCGTCGGGGAACTGCTCCAGCGCCCGGCACAGCTCCCCGAGTGCCGCGAGCGACTCCTCCGCGCCGCGGGTGACGGGGTGGAACGTGACCAGGAACAGCGGCGGGCCGAGGTCGAAATCCAGCGCCGCTGCCAGCTGTTCGCGGGAGAGCGGCGGGCAGCGCCGCAGCCGCTCCAGGCCCGGGGCCCCGACGTTGAATACCCGCTGTGGCGGTTCGCCCATCTGGATGATGCGCCGGCGGAATCGTTCGGTGGCGGTGAAGTGCAGGGAGGCCATCTTGGTGATGGCGTGGCGGATGGAGTCGTCGACGGCGCCCGCGGTGATCTCGCCGCCGTGGATGTGGGCGATGGGGATCTCCAGCAGCAGGGCGGTCTGGGCGGCGGCCAGCATCTCGAAGCGGTCGCCCAGGATGACGACGATGTCGGGTTGCAGGCGGGCGAAGGCGTCGGCGAAACCGATCACCCCCAGCCCGGTGGATTTGGCCATGGCGACCCGGCTGTCTCCGGCCACCAGCATCTCCACCCGGGCGTCGATGGTGAAGCCGTCCGCCTCGATCTGTTCGACGGTCATGCCCTGTTCCGGGCAGAGGTGGGCGGCGCAGGCGACCAGCTGCAGCTGCAGCTCCGGATCCTGCTCTATCTCCCGCAGCAGCCAGTAGAGCAGGCCGTATTCGGCCCGCGTTCCGGTCACTACGCAGATCCGGCGTGGGCTGTTCACGGCTCTATCCCCTCGCCGGTCCGGTACTCACGCTCCGCCCTGCGCCCTGTCAGCTCGTCCCAGCGGCTGGCGCAGAGGCCGGCCGGGGCGCGCCGGGTGGTCAGGTTGGCGGCGCTGAACGGCTCCCCGGGGCGGATGGTGGTCGCCGCCACGATCCGCTTGCGCACCAGCGGCCGGTTGGCCGTCTCGGAAGCGGTGGGCTGCTTGACGGCGCTGCCCAGGGCGATCTCGATGTTGCGGATGGCGCGTACCATGGCGGCCAGTTCGTCCGGTTCCAGGCTGGCGGCGTGGTCCGGGCCGGGCAGGTTGCGGTCCAGGGTGAAGTGTTTCTCGATCACGCAGGCCCCCAGCGCCACCGCGGCGATGGGTACCTCGATGCCGCGGGTGTGGTCGGAGTAGCCGTAACGGAGGCCGAATGTCGTTCCCAGGGTCTGCATGGCGCGCAGGTTCACCTCTGCCATGGGGGTGGGGTAGGCGCTGGTGGCGTGCAGCAGGGTGATCCGTTTCCGCGGGGTGCCGGCCCGGGTGAGGATCTCCAGCGCCCGTTCGATCTCTCCCAGGGTGGCCATGCCGGTGGAGAGGATGAGCGGCTTGCCGAGCCGCCCGAGGTGGCGCAGGTAGGGGGTGTTGGTGATCTCTCCGGAGGGGATCTTGAACCGCTGCAGTCCGAGCCGGTCGAGCAGATCGATGCTGGGGATGTCGAAGGGGGTGGAGAGCAGCTCGACGCCGTGCTCGCAGGCGTGCTCCATCAGCTCCCGGTGCGCGGCCTCGTCCAGCTCCAGCCGCGCCAGCATCTCCCGCTGCGACTCCGCCGAATGGCCGTCGCCCTGCTGATAGGGCGCCTTGGCCAGGTCCGGGGAGGCCAGCAGCTCGGCGCGGAAGGTCTGGAACTTGACCGCGTCGGCCCCCGCGGCGGCGGCCACCTCGATCAGCTCCTTGGCGAGCGCCGTATCGCCATTGTGATTGACCCCGGCCTCGGCGATGATCAGGCAGCGAGTCACCGGCGGCCCTCCCTCTCCGGCAGGGGGCGTGCCGGGCAGCCGGCGTAGATTCCGGGGGTGGTGATCTCCCGGGTGACGACGGCTCCTGCGCCGATCTGTGTGTTCGCTGCGATGGAGCAGCCGGGCAGGATGGTGCTGCCACTGCCGATCTGGCAGCCATCACCGATCCGGCAGCCGCCGTTGATGCGCGCCCCGGTGGCGATGTGGCAGTGGTCACCGATGTGGCAGTCGTGCTCCACCAGCGCCTGGCTGTTGACCACCGTATTGGCCCCGATGCGGGCGTCGGCATTGACCAGCGCCTGATGCATCACCATCACCCCCTCCGCCAGCCGGGCGTGGGCGGATACATACGCCAGCGGGGAGACCAGCGTCGCCAGTTCGGCGCCGTGGTCGCGCAACTGCCGGTACAGCTCCCGGCGCCGTTTCCAGCCGCGGCTGAAACCGAGGGTGATCAGCGCCGCCGGATTGTCGCCCAGCAGCCGCGGCAGATCTTCGTCACTGCCGACTACGGGATAGCCGAGCAGGCTCTCCGTCCGCCCGGGCAGCTCGACGATGCCGGCGATGCGGTACTTCCCCTGCCGCTCGACGACATCGATACAGGCCTTGCAGTGGCCGCCGCCGCCGATGAGTAACAGCTGTTTCATGGTTACGCAGCGGTGACCGGGGCTGTTCCGGTCCTCTCCAGCAGGGTGCGCGCGGC
>JALSHD010000167.1 GCA_026982395.1 Chromatiales bacterium
GCAGGTCTGGTTGAATCCAGAGAAAGAACAGTCTGACTTAAATCAGGCTGCGTAGGTCGAGGCGACAACTATGTTGACAAACACCGATCTGTGGATAATAATCTGACCTGACCGAGACTAAGTATTGCATATCAACACCCTTTGTCACCTATGCATCGCATACTCTACCAACTGGGAAAACCTCTGCGCCATTTCCCTGGTGTTATATTTCTCCACAACAACATTTAATGCTGCCGTGCTTAATGAAAACAGCCTCTCCCTGTCATCAAGCACCTCCATTATAACTGCAACCAAGCTTGCCACATCGCCTCTCCTGAAAAGAAGGCCATTCTTGCCATGCTCCAATGCACTTATTTCCGGCATCTGATATCTCAGGTCATCATGAGTTATGACGGGCAAACCATAGCCAAAGGCATGCATCAAGGTTAATCCAATAGCGCCAGGATGAACAAGCAGGACCGCCGACATGAACCAGGGCGCCAGTTCCTCTTCCTTGTAAATCTCACCCAGAAAGATGATATGCCCCTCGACGCCATTCCTTTGGGCAAGCTGCATCAGCTTCTCACGTTCTCTACCATCTCCTATGACGACCCAGACTAGGCTTGGTATTTCCTTGACCATTTCCGGCATAGCCTCAACCATCAAATGAAAATCGTTTTTCTTCTCCAGCCTAGCGCACGACAAAATGATCGTCTTGCCTGTCAGTTGATGTTCTTTCATCCACGGCAACAATTGCTCATCATTCCACTGCTTTCTCATAAGCTCGATTTCGTCCTGGTCCAGGCCGTTGTTCATTCCGATGATCTTATGGCGGCGGAATCCGCGCGCTCTCAATAATTCAGCTTCTTGATCGGTATATACGAGATGGTTGTGGAAAAATTTAGCCCAGAACAGCCTCAAGGCTTCCGTATAACGGTTTGCTCCGGCAGTATGTGCCTGTCCCCAGATAATGACGCTTCTCCCGAAGAGCCTGAATAAGGTGGCCCATAAAACATTGGACAAAACTCTGGGGTTGCTGTTAAAGACAAAAACATCGTAGCTTTTCCAAAGCTTCAATATTGGAAGAAACTGCCACCCCAATCTCTCCCTTGGCATGCTCCAGAATGAGACCAGATTGATGTGCCCAGGAAATTCATTGTGAATGAGATCCAGGTTCACGTCAGGTACATGTGTCTGACAAAAAACCGAAACAGAAATGGATTGATGACTAAACAACCTCTTAAACAACCCTCTTCGGTAAGAAGGAATCACGCTCGTAATTACAGCGACTCTTGTCATGACTAACCGGAAAAAATCTGAGTTATGATTTTTTTGAGAAATACTAATAAATTTTCGGAGAGGGATTACCTCCAACTAAGAAACCGCACACTCACACAACAACTCCTCCCAGGCGCTCAGTGAGCGCTTCTTTCCAAACTGCTTTTCATACAGTTTTCTGGCGTTGTTGCCCATGGTCTTGGCCCGTTTGGGGTTTTCCTGCAGGGTGGCGATCTCTTCCGCGATGGACCCCGGTTGATTGTCGGCGATGGCCAGTCCGCATTTTTCCCCGGTCAGCATGGTGGCCAGTTCTCCATCTTTGTCCCCGATGAAGAGTATGGGGCGGCCCACCGCGGTGATGCCGTAGATTTTGCTGGGCACGATGAGGCCCTCCAGCTCCGGCTTGAGCATGACGAGGTGGATGTCCGGCACGGCCAGGCTTTGCGCCAGTTTTTCGCTGGGCTGGTAGGGCTTGAACATCACGTTGTTCAATTGCCGTTTTTTGACTTCTTCCTTGATGAGGTCCAGTTGTACGCCGTTGCCGACGATGAGGAATACGACTGCCGGGTTTTGTCTGAGTGTTTCAGCCGCGCTCAGGATGTCGCCGAAGTCGTAGGCGCGCCCCAGGTTGCCCATGTAGCCTATGACGAATTTGCCGTTGAGGCCCCATTCCGTGCGCAGGTCGGTTTCTTCCGGCTGGGCGTTTTGTTCCACGGCGTCGTTGGTGACCCAGTTGGGTATGACGCGGATTTTTTCCGCGCCCACGCCTTCTCTTTTGAGGCGCGCGGCCATTTGCTCTCCCAGGCAGACGTTCATTTTCGCGGTCTTCAGGGAGGCGTTGCGCAGCCATACGATGGCCTTGTAGATTCTCCCCTGCATGCCCTTTACGCCCAGGGTGGCCGCCACTTCCGGGTAGAGGTCCTGTATCCAGTTGATCTGTTTGGCGGCTTTCAGTGTGACGACGGACATGGCGATGACGGACATGAGGGGCGGGTCTGTCTTGGCGACCACGATGTCTTTGCGGCGGGTCAGCAGCAGGAGGTTGAGGGCGGCGCTGAGATAGAAGGTGATGTAGTCGATGGCGCGGCCCAGGAGGCGCTTTCTGCCGAAGTTCGAGGTCCACACGCGGTGGACGGTGACACCGTTGATGACCTCCCGCCTTGGCAGGTGCGCCTCGGCGTTGGTTTTCTGCTGACGGCTGGCGATGACGTGGATGTCGTGGGTTTCATCGGCCAGCTCGCCCGTGAGGCTGGCCAGCAGTTCGCTGGTCGCGGAGGTATCGGGCGGGTAGAACCAGTTGAGAAATATTATTTTTTTCATACAAAACCGCCTTGTTCTGTTCAGAATCCCTGCCAACGGATGTGGCCGCGCTGCTGGCTGTGGTGCGCATCCTGCGGCCCGCTTGCGTTTCCCCGGCTTTGCCCTGCTTCAGGCGGGTTTGGCGGGGAAGACTTTGTTTCGCCTGTTTTTTGTTCAGCGGGGATTGGTAGTATACACCAATAATCGAGGGTTTTCCTGGAATAGTCTGGAATCGGGGGATTTTGCGACTGTGGTGTTTTTTTCGGCGCGGCGCTGGGTGAGAGAATATCAAGGAGAGACGGTCAGGCTTTTCGTGGCAATGGCATGTCGCCTGATCTGGGTGAGAAGGATTTTATCCCCTCACCCCGGCCCTCTACCCGCAAGGGGTTGGGGTGAAGGAACAAATGAAGATAAAGCATTGTTTTTACCCCCTCATCCTAGCCTTCTCCCGGAGGAGGGTGTCGCAAAAGCCGGTTTTTCTGTAGGTTGGGCTGAGGAACGAAGCCCAACATGTTTGGCTTTTCAAGCTGTTGCTGTTGGGCTTCGTTCCTCAGCCCAATCTACGAATGGCTTTTGCGACACCCTCCTGAGAAAGAGAGAGGGAATTTGTGCAACGATTGGGTATACTGCCCCCAAAATTGCCTGGGTAACTTTAACCAATTTCATCCCTTTTCAGGGAATTCCGGGGCTCCGAGTTTAGCTCGGCACGAGATGCGCATTGATGTTAGGCCATTTATTCAGCATTCAGTTTCTTCAGAATTTTTCTTGCCAATGGCTCTTTTATTTCTTTATGCCGCGGAACTGCTTCAACAGCTCCATTTTTCGGATTTATCCAAAGAGAATGTGATCCTCCTTCCCTTTTCAAATAGCAACCAGCGATTCTCAGCTTCCGCTCCAAGTCCCTTCGTTTCATGCAACCTGCACCTTGTCACGGATTACATCTTCAGGTAAACCTCGAAGAATATCCTCTCTACGGTCTTCTAATATTAATTCAATAGCCTCTCTAAGATTATCCTTTGCTTCTTCGATTGTCTCACCTTGTCCATTTGCCCCAGGTATCTCTGGACATATTGCCCAATAGCCACCCTCCGGCGCCTTTTCAATAATGGCAGTAAATTCAGCTTTCATTGTGACCTCCTGAATTCTAAAACGAGATATTTCATTTCTCACCTCTTTGGATAGGCAGTAACCAGGCGCGGCTCGTTTTCTGAATTGTCTGGATGCGATTGTTAGCGCTCAGCTCTTGCTCTAAATAGTATATGATGACAATATACAATCCATGGTTGACTGGAAGCAAGTAACCGGCTTTGACTGGGATCAAGGTAATGCTCGCAAAAGTGCCGGCAAGCATGGCGTGAGCCAAGCCGAGGCTGAGCGCGTATTTTTCAATGAACCTCTACTGGTATTGCCAGATCTTAAGCATAGCAGCCAACACGAGGCACGTTACCACGCTCTTGGCGCAACCGACGAAAATCGGTTACTTCATATCACCTTTACACTGCGTGCTTCCGGGACCTTGATTCGTGTGATCTCAGCCCGTGATATGCATCGCAAGGAGAGAGTCTATTATGAGCAAGCCCAAAAAAACGCCACCTAAATTCAAGACCGAAGCCGAGGAACGAGCCTTCTGGGAACGCCATGATTCCAGTGATTATATGGACTGGAAACAAGCCCAACCAGCTTTATTCCCAAATCTGAAGCCGTCAACCAAAACCATTTCCCTTCGGCTTCCAGAGGCGTTACTGGAACGCATTAAGATTGAGGCTAATAAGCGAGACATGCCTTATCAGTCACTCATTAAAGCGTGGCTTTCCGAAGATATCGATAGACACCGAACTTGAGCAATAGCCACGGACCTTTTCTCCTGCAGTGCTAATCGGGATAGGGAGATGCCTCACGACATCCCTTCTCCCACACGTCCCGGCATACGGATCACATACCAAGGCGGTTCATTATCTTGTCGGTTGTTGTCACGCTACCAAGCTGCACATAACCGGGATATTCGGGGACAGTGTATCTATTAACTGACACATGGCGGCTATACCTGGCAGTTGCATAAAATTCATGGCCCATCGAGTTTTCATGCTGTGTTTGAAGGGGTTAGGACCCAAATCTGCGTCCTTGCCGGATGGCACATGAGGTGAATTCAGAAAATCCCCCTCTCCCGGCGGAGGGGAGAGGGAATTTGTGCAATGATCAGGGATACTGTCCCCAGCATTGCCTGGGTGACTTTAAGGAAGGTCTGATTAATTCGTCATCCCGGCGAAGGCCGGGATCCAGTTATTTGATTCTCCTGGATTCCCGCCTGCGCGGGAATGACGATTGTCGGATTAATCAGGCCTTCCTTAACCAATTTCATCCCTTTTCAGGGAATTCCGGGGTCCCGAGTTTAGCTCGGCGCAAGAAGCGCCTTGTTAGGCCTGTTTACGCCATGAAATATCAACTTCCCTATGTTGTGCCACACAATCTCTAAGATAGAGATTTATTAAACTTTGGTAGGGAACACCTGATTCGTCTGCCATTTTTTTGAAATACTCTATAACGTCTTCACTAAGCCTTATTGTTACTGGCTTCTTTAATTTTGACGCATAGGGATTTCTCCGAGATTTCATCTTGGAAAAGTCATACTCTTTTTTCATAATGCATCACCTTCATAGAATTTGCGTTCTTTCTTCGTCGCCTTACGGGCGGAAATTATTCGGATGGTATTCCCCGAATCCCTTTCACAATGACACACAAGCAGAACCCTGGAGTTGCAGCTAACTCCCAGCATCAAAAATCGATCTTCTTTCAGGTCAGAGCTCTCTGAATCATAGAATTGGACCGCAAATTCATCGTAGAAAACGGATCGTGCCTCCTCAAAGGAAACGCCGTGCTTCTTTAAATTCGAAGTCGCCTTCGCAGAGCTCCATTCAAACTTCATAATACATATATTGTATGTACATATAAGCGGGCTTTTCAAGCAGGCCTAACACACTGCTATCTCCAATACTTTATCTTTTTCGGACAGAACAAATGTCCTCGACGACACATTTGCCGCGACTCAATGCTGTCCCTCTGTTCTTGATCCACCTGGCTCCGAACGCCCGTTGCCGGGTTAATAGTTTAGGCTGATGGGACTTGTTTCTTTCTATATGTGTGTTTCTTCTTTGAATAATACTTAACGCCGTCCAGCAGTTTAAAATCCACGTCCTGGGTCCATATCAAAGCGTCATATTTTCTGGCAGTTGCATAAATTATGCTATCTGCCAATGGCAGCTTGTGATCGACACCATATTGGGCCGCATCAATAGCCAGTGAACCATCTAATGGGATGACCTTGCCTTGTTCCATATGGGCGATAGCTTCTAACGCCATATCTTCACCGCGTTGGCGCAAGATGCATTTAAATACTTCGGCAATCGTTATGCTCGGAACAATTAATTTATCAATGCTTTCTATAGGACGTGAAAACACTTCTGCATTGGCATCACCAGCGAAATAGGACAACCACGCCGAAGAATCTACGACATTCATATGCGGTCTTTATCTCGCTTTACCTCCGTATCAAGCCCCTGCAGGAAACCCTTCATTTTTTTCATCGGTTTGATGGGAATCAGCTCGATACGATTGCGGTAGGTCAGCATTTGTATTTTCTGCCCTGCAACAATCCCCATGGAATCTCTTACTTCCTTCGGGATAACCACTTGATATTTTGGGGAAACTGTTACTGCTTTCATGTTTGGAGCCTCATCGATGCTGAAGCGGTATTACCTTATATCTATCGATGGCTTCTGTCAAACACATAGAGTTCGGGGGACACCATACCTAATTCATTGAAGAAAAATGGGATGTTTATTATGATGCGGGCATGGCAAGGATCGCTCGTGTAGTGGTGCCAGGGATCCCTCATCATGTGACCCAGAGAGGGAATAGGCGCCAGAAAACATTTTTCAACGATGATGACCTGGTAACGGTAGCGCCGCTGCTTCGTCTTGTGGATGATTGGTAAACCTTCATCTCAAGCGGTGCTGATGAAGAAAACCCGGCGTCTATCCGGAGGCACGAGCGCACTGGCAGGCCGCTTGGGAGTGATGACTTCATTACGCAGATGGAACGAGCAACCAACCGGATCTTAGGCAAACAAAAACCTGGGCCAAAAGTTGAGAAACTGGCAAGTTAAGTATGGTGTCCCCATAATTTACGCGCCCACTGGGTAACAATAGCCAATTTCATCCCTTTACTGGGAATCCCGAGGCTCCGAGCTTGGCTCGGCACAAGGAGCGCCGTGTTAGAGCCTTCCCAGCCAATACTGTGGACGCCTACGATGATGAGCAACTGCCAATACTTGAACAGTTCCTGATACTTCACGATAAAGCACCGTATACGGGAACCGGTCCATTCGAATACGCCGCACATCAGGTTTCCTTTCAATCGGATACTGTTTAGGCGACTCACACACATCCCTCATAGTCTTCTCAAACTACGCCAGATAAGAAGCACCGAGTCCGGGCCTTTTCGACTCGAAGTAAGCAACAGTCTCAAGATGCTCAGCTTCTGCCGCGGGATGGAATACGTAGCTCACCGCAAAAGGGCCTGAGCCTTACGTCTAACCTCGTCTGCAGGGACTGGCTGGACAATGCCGTCATCGAGATCCCTCGCTCGACGTTGCGCTTCCACCAACCAATCTTCCTCGATCTCACCTTCGGATGGTGAATCTAGGCTGAGCAACAATTTCTGCGCCAATTCCGCCCGCTCCTCCTCAGACAGCTGGAGAATATCATCCTCGATTTGTTTCAGTTTCATATAAAAGCATCTCCTGTCTAAATCTATGTGGCTCTAACTGAGAGTGAACACAGTAATTGATGAATTTACCCCGATTTTTGATCACATTATCTGATGGATAAAGCCCCCCCCTCAAATAACTTGAAATTTATCCAAGGGGGCTGTCTCCTTGATTCTGCTAAGAAATACGGGAGACAGAAACAATGTGCCATGCCTTTGTATCAGATACCAGGTTTTATTAACCCGGCTTCGGACTCCCACTGGCGGGCTTTCCCTCCGGTTTCTCTACTGCCCCGCCGGCCTGACTTTGGGCAGGTGGGACTTGTGTCTTTCAATTCGCGCCCACTGGGTAGCACCAGCCAATTTCATCCCTTTCCTGGGAACCCCGGGGCTCCGGTCTCAGTCCGGCACAAGGAGTGACTTGCTATGTGTTACCCCCACTTGATTTTCAGGATCAGGGTGAGGGTTCATGAATCAACATCGGTGCAGTTTGCGTTTGAACGGGCATACGGTTAGGCGCTACGGCTACCAATGGCCTTTCCGCCACCGTTTAGCGGTAAGTTTTTTCAATCGCCTTCTGTATTTCCCTGGATCATGAACAGCGGTGTTGTTGCCCTGAATGATTGCGTGCATATCTTCGGCAAGCACAGCACCTATTGCATGTATTGCCTCGTGCCTATCCAGGCCCTGCCGCATAAGTTTCTCCAGCGTTTCTGGAACCGGCTTCTCTTTTAGCGCTATTTGGTTCTCGACAATCACGTGGATTGCCGCATGAATCATTTCTGATCCTTCGTTCAATTCTGATTCGGATTCCTTATGGAAGATCTCAACCATTCCAATCCTTTCAGACTCTTCGCAAGCCAGCCATGTATCCGGGTCTGGCTCTCTGGATGGATCATAGCTTTCCATATTCGTAACTACTCACTCCCCCGGATACTCGTCATTCCCGCATGATTTTCACCTTGCGGGTACAAATGAACCGGAATCCATGTCGTTGAAACCACTGGATTCCCGCTTACACCATGCGGGAATGACATATAGCGACTATTCCGCCACATGAGGGGTAAGTAGTTACCCATATTCAACCTTCGTTCATTGCCATCAGCGCCTGATTTACGCGTATGTTGTAACTCAAGCCCCCCAGGGGGGAGAGGGAGTTAATGGGACAGCGGTGTTCTCCATTATAATGTTTATTTTCTTGCGCGAGAAACCTGTATCAGGAAAGGAGGGTGATGATGAAGGATATCGGTCTGGTGACCTTGCATGGAATGGGCGAGGTCAATCTGGAGTATTACGCGGATCTTGAGCGCGGGTTGAGGCGCCTGCTGGGCGGGGACTGGGCGAGGGTTTCGTTTCAGAACGTGCAGTATGCGCATATTCTTCAGAAGCCGCAGAGCAAGTTGTGGAAGGATATGCGGGCCGATGAGGAAAATGATATTGATTTTCTGAAATTGCGGAAATTTTTCCTGTTTGGCTTTGGCGACGCCGGCTCGATTCAGTACAGCGCGCATAATGATCAGAAGAAATATATCAGGGTGCAGCGGCAGATCCAGACGGCCCTGAGGAAGGTGCTGGCGGATTTCGAGGGGGATGGCAGCAGACCCGTGGTGATCATCGCCCATTCTCTGGGCTGCCAGGTTATTTCCAATTACCTGTGGGATGCGCAGAAGGGCCGTTTTATTTTCAGTGATATGGATGGCATCGACAATGCCGAGCTGCGCTTTCTCAAGCTGGCCTCGTTGCGCAATCTCGTGACGACAGGCTGTAATATTCCGCTGTTCATTTCGGGCATCAGTCCGCGCAAGACCTTCCGCAAGCCGCACCCGGATTTCAGGTGGGATAATTATTACGATCCCGACGATATCCTGGGGTGGCCGCTGCGCCAGTTGGGCAGTTCGTTCCAGATTGTCAATGATCATGATGTCAATGTGGGCGGCGGACTGACGAGCTGGAACCCCTTCAGCCACTCTTACTATTGGTCGAACCGCGATATTCACGAGCGGCTCGCGAAACTATTGAGGGCGTTGCTGGAACCGTGAGGGTCAGGCTTGGCTTGTTGGCTTATTCAGCGGCGAGCCACGCAATCATTACCGGCAAGGATGCCAAGGAAACCCCGCCTTCACGCCCCTGGCGGCGTTTACCACGTCCCAGCGTAACCCAGAATTGTGAACAACCACCGACTAAGGCCGGTGGCTTCGGGTGACGGCTTAAAGCCGGTTTGATCGGCCTTATTCAAGCTCCTCTCACCCCAACCCCTCTCCCGAGGAGGATATCCGGGGACAGTATATCAATTAGCTGACACATGGCGGCAGATAGACGGCATTAAGTATACTGCCCCCAGAATTCCAGAATTCATTAATTGAATATTCAATTGACAATATATGAATAAATGCCTAATATCGCCGGCATCATGATACCGAGGAAGCTCCAAACCAGGGCGCAGGAACTTGCCGGATTCTACCCGGTCGTGGCCATCACCGGGCCACGACAAGCCGGAAAGACAACCCTCTGCAAAGCGGCTTTCCCGGATAAGGCTTATGTATCACTGGAATCGCTGGACAACCGGGATTTCGCCCGGCATGATCCGCGTGGATTCCTCACAGAATACGGTAAAGGCGCCATTATCGATGAAATCCAGCAGGCGCCTGAACTCACCAGTTATCTTCAGGACGAGGTGGATGCGGATGCAACGCCCGGCCGATTCATCCTGACAGGATCGCAACACTTTGCCCTGTCACAATCCATTTCCCAGTCGCTTGCCGGGCGTTGCGGGGTACTGGTGTTACTACCGCCGGATCTCGATGAACTAAAGGCCTTTCCCAACGCCCCCCTGGATCTGTTCAACACGCTCTGGCAAGGTGCCTACCCCAGAATCTACGACCGTAATATTCCCGCCCACCAATGGCTGGCTGACTACATCACCACCTATATCGAACGGGATGTTCGCCAGGTTATCAATCTTGGCGACCTGCAGGGTTTCTC
>JALSHD010000168.1 GCA_026982395.1 Chromatiales bacterium
CTGCGTCGCTTGCTCATGTCCTGCTCCTGTTGGTGAATGCAGGAGCAGGTTATGACGCAAAGGCAACCTCGGGAAGAACGGTGTGGTTTGAGCGGTTACGTTCATGTTTCATTCCTCCTGTTGACAGTTTAGAGAAATGACACAGAATTATGAACACTACCTGGACATGAAAAACCTGCACACCCTGGCTGCTTCCTCCGTGTAATAGCCCGTTATCTTGACAAACATCAGCAGCGGCGCCATCCCCCTCGGATTGAACAATGGAAGATCAATCCGTACAGGGAGCGCTCTGCAAACAATCCAACCGAAAACTCTAAAGGATCTGCTCAATCAGCGCCTTCAATGTCCCCGGTTCAAAAGGTTTGTCGCATATTGCCGAAACACCTGCCTGCTGGATTGCCGCAAGCTGTTTTTTATTCTGCTCGGAGGTGACCATCAGAACCGGAATTGATGACTGGGTATCACTGCTGCGAATCTGATCAACCAGCTCCTTGCCATCCATGTTGGGCATGTTGTAGTCGGTGACTACCAGATCATAATAGTTCTCCTGCATCAAGGTCAACGCCTCTGTTCCATCGGCCGCTTCGGTGAATTTTTCCATACCCATGGATACAAGCACTCTGCGTATATGTTTGCGAGACAGGGTGCTGTCATCGACAATCAAAACCTCGACACTTTCCGGGTCATAGTTGGCCAGCGACAAGGGATCCGGAGCAAGAAAATCCAGGGTGGCGGAGATAGCAACCTTGAGCTCTTCGTTGCTGAAAGGTTTGGGAAGGATCGCCAGCGCTCCGGCCTGGCGAATGGGTTCTAGACAGTGAATACGGGTTTCACTGGATACCAGCACAAATGCCGTATCCTGAAGCGCCTCCTCCTCCCTCATGGTATATACCAGCTTTGTACCGGTCATGTCAGGAAGATAAAACGCACTGATTACGAGGTCCGGCTGCTGGCTCAGCATCTCTTTCAATGCATCCGCCCCATTTTCAACAACAATGCTGTCATTAATACCGAGCTCTGCCAGCCGTTGCTGAACAATACGCTGCTGGGTATAGGAAGGTTCTACCAGCATGACCAGAAGATCTGAAATTGCAATACTGTCCCCACTCATAACGCCCTTATCTCCAACAGCCAATACGAAAGAAAATCTGCAGATACAAAAGCGCTACACCTTGAACTGTCGCACCATGCTCTCCAGCTCACCGGCAAGTTTCTCCAGTTTGACTGCTGACTGGGCAACCTCTCGGGAGCCACCTGCATTCTGCTCGGCAACCTGGTTGATGTTGACCACATTGCGATTTATCTCATCAGCAACCCTGATCTGCTGATCGGAGGCGGTAGCAATATGCTGGTTCATTTCGGTAATCCGGCTGACCGCATTCGTGATCTCTTCGAGTGACTCCCCGGCCTGGGCAGCCTGCTCTACACTGCTTTTGGCCTGCGCCTGCCCCTTTTCCATAACCTGGACGCTGGTCTTGGCTCCGGACTGCAGCCGTTCAATCATGGACTGGATCTCCTGGGTGGATTGCTGGGTGCGCTGTGCCAGGGTTCTGACCTCATCGGCCACTACAGCAAATCCCCGCCCCTGCTCACCGGCCCGTGCCGCTTCAATGGCCGCATTCAGAGCCAGCAGGTTGGTCTGCTCAGCGATACCGTTGATCACATCCAGCACTCCACCGATACTGTTGGTATCATCCTCCAGCCTGTGGAGGACCTGCGCTGCCTGCTCCACATTTTCCGCCAGAATATTAATATCATCCAGCGCCTTGCCAACCACCTGCTGACCGGACTTGGATGCATCGTCAGCCTGACGGGTCGCCTCCGCTGCCTCGCTGGCATTGTTCCCCACCTCCTGAATGGTAGAGGTCATCTCGTTCATTGCGGCAGCCACCACTTCAGTCTCCTGCTGCTGACGCTTGATGCTCTCACTGGTCTTTCCGGTAATACTCTGCATCTGCTTTACTCCGGAGGAGAGCTGATTGGCCGCATCGGTAATGCTCTTGACGGTGCTGTGAAATTTACCCAGCATACGGCGGAAAGCCAGCGCCGTCTGACCTACCTCATCATTAACATTGATTTGCTTGCAAAGTGCGGAGTTGTCGTGTTCGCTGCAGGCGGTCAGGTCATTTTCCCGTTCTGCACGCACAATCAGTTCCCGCAAGGTATTGATAGGCCGCAATACCGTTCGGCTGATCAGCAACACCATTGCTGAAACCAGAAGGAAGGTCAGCAGCAATCCTCCCAAAGAGACCAGCATCAAACTGCTGGTAGCCGCTTCCAGTTGTTCCGCCGTCTTGCCGGTCAGCCTCTCCTTGTTGTCGAACAGCTTCTGCATCGCTTCAAGAGCCGGACCATCATCAATTTTCACCGCCGCGTCAATCTCGACCGGGTTACGCCCTTCCGCGATCATCCGCCTGACCTGATCTGCCGCCGCACGATATCTCTTGCCCACACCCTCAATCGCCGCCAGCCCCTCCATCTCTCCATCGGTAAGATGACCCAACTGGCGATACCGGCTTACAAGCTGATCCACCTCGTCAAACTTGCTCATGGTGCGCTGGTAATGCTTGTCCTTGCCGCGCAATACATAATTCTTGAAGTTATGTATGGCGCCACCATATCCCAGGTTGGCCTGGATATGGTTCAGCAGGAAATTCTTCTTCACCACCTCTTCCTGATAGGCGTGCCAGATGGGATTGATTGGGGAGATGTATTTATAACTCAAAACCGCAACCACCAAAAAAATCATCGCTACCGAAGCAAGTAACAGGTGAAATTTGCTTTGAATGGTTATGTCCAGAAATCTTGCTGAGTTACCTGACATCGAAATGACCTCGTTTCTGTTTGCTCATTGCCGGCTGCATACCTGCTAATAGCGGAATGTGAGCGGGAAACTTTAACGGTCAGGCAACAAGAAATCCGGTTTCTTCAATATATCAATATGTTTCTCATTCAGGGATTCAGACCAGTGCCCTGGAGGCTACCTCATACAGGTCACGGGACATCTTCTCGGCTGCGGCGATACGCTCCAGTTCTGCCCTCATCAACCGCTGGCGCAGTTCGTCATAACGGCGCCAGCGGGTCAGGGGGTTGAGCAGCCGGGCTGCTATCTGGGGGTTGATTCCATCCAGCTCCAGCACCTGGTCTGCGAGAAAACGGTAACCCGCTCCGTCGGACTGGTGAAACTGCGCGGGGTTGCCATGGCAGAAGGCACCGATCAGGGCGCGCACCCGGTTGGGGTTGCGGATGTTGAAATCCGGGTGCTGCATGAGCTCTTTCACCCGCTCCAGGGTGCCGGGCAGGCGTGAAGTGGCCTGCAGGGAGAACCACTTGTCCACCACCAGCGGCTGGTCGCGCCATTTCCGGTGAAAAGCGTCCAGCGCCGGTTGCCGCTGCGGACAGTCGCAGTTGGCCAAAGCATGAAGCGCAGCCATAACATCAGTCATGTTTTCAGCGGTGGTGAACTGCTCCATGCAGCCCCGCCGGATCTCCTCCTGTGGCAGCTCCATGAGATAGGTGAGACAGAGATTCTTCAGGCTGCGCCGGCCGATGGCTGCGGCATCGAGCCGATACTCGCCATGCTCACTGTTGGCCTCATAGCCCGCCAGCCATGCAGATTCCAGTGCAGCGGCAAGCGAGCGGCGCACGAAATCACGCACCTCGTGGATGGCGACCGGGTCCACCACCGCGCACTGCTCGGCCAGCCAGCTTTCGCCCGGCAGGGTCAGCAGCTGGGCGGCAAGGGCAGGGTCTTCGATGTTCCCGGTCAGGATCTTGCGGAAGGCCTCTACCAGTATCGTGTCCGGCTCTGCATCGCGTCCGGCCGGGGGCTGGTCGAGCAGCGGCAGGATAGTCCCGGCCGCGAGCTTCTGCCCCGCCTCCCAGCGGTTGAACGGGTCGCTGTCATGGGCCATCAGGAAGGCGAGCTGCTCCCGGCTGCGGGGGTAGTTCAGCACCACCGGGGCGGAGAAGCCGCGCAACAGGGAGGGGATGGGGCGCTGTCCGATCCCCTCGAACTCGAACTGCTGCTCCACCTCGCGCAGCTCCAGCACCTGGCTGCCCGCCAGCTCCTCGCCGCTCTCCGCCAGCAGCGCCACCTCCACCGGAATATGGAACGGCTGCTTGTGCTGCTGGCCGGGGGTGGGCGGGCAGCTCTGTTTCATCCGCAGGGTGTAGCGGCCGCTGGCGGCATCGTACTCGTCGCTGACCTCGATGTGCGGCGTGCCTGCCTGGCTGTACCAGAGGCGGAACTGGCCGAGATCGATGCTGTTGGCATCCTCCATGGCGCGCACGAAGTCGTCGGTGGTCACCGCCTGCCCGTCATGGCGCTCGAAGTAGAGATCGCTGCCGGCGCGGAACCCCTCCGGCCCCACCAGCTTGTGGATCATGCGCACCACCTCCGCCCCCTTCTCGTACACGGTGGCGGTGTAGAAGTTGTTGATCTCCACGTAGGAGTCGGGCCGCACCGGATGGGCGAGCGGGCCGTTGTCCTCGGGGAACTGAAAGCTGCGCAGGCGGTTGACATCATGGATCCGCTGCACCGCCGCGGAGCCCATGTCGGCGCTGAACTGCTGATCGCGGAAGACCGTGAACCCCTCCTTGAGGCTGAGCTGGAACCAGTCGCGGCAGGTGACCCGGTTGCCGGACCAGTTGTGGAAATATTCGTGCGCCACCACCCCTTCGATATGCTGGTAGTCGGTGTCGGTGGCGGTTTCCGGGCTGGCCAGTACGAACTTGGAGTTGAAGATGTTGAGCCCCTTGTTCTCCATCGCCCCCATGTTGAAATCATCCACCGCCACGATCATGTAGATCTCCAGATCGTATTCGCGGCCATAGACCTGCTCATCCCAGGCCATCGCCTTCTTGAGTGAACGCACGGCATGTTCGCACTTGTCGATGTTGTGCCGCTCAACGTAGAGCTGCAGCTCGACCCGCCGGCCGGAGCAGGTGGTGAAGTGATCCGTGACATGGGCCAGATCGCCCGCCACCAGCGCAAACAGGTAGCTGGGTTTGGGGAAGGGATCCTCCCACTTCGCCCAGTGGCGGCCATCCTCCAGATCGCCGCCATCCAGCCGGTTGCCGTTGGATAGCAGCACCGGATAGCGCTCCCGATCCGCACTGATGGTGGTGGTGAAGCGGGCCATCACATCCGGCCGATCCGGATAGAAGGTGATCTTGCGAAACCCCTCCGCCTCGCACTGGGTGCAGAAGTTGCCGCCGGACCGGTAGAGCCCCTCCAGGGAGCTGTTGCGCTGCGGGTATATCTCGGTCTCAATCTCCAGCACGAAGCGGCGCGGCGGCTGGGGCAGCGTCAGGGAGTCACCATCCAGACGGTACTGTCCCTGCGTCAGCTCGCGCCCGTCCAGCTTCAGCGAGCGCAGCTCCAGCTCCTGCCCATCCAGCCGCAGCGGACGAACCCCCTCGGCGCCGTCATGGTTGGCGCACAGCTCCATCCGCGAGCGCACCCGGGTGGACTCCTCCTCCAGCTCGAACCAGAGTTCGATACTCTCCACGCGATAGTCCGGTGGGGTATAGTCCTTCAGGTGGATGGGCTTGATTTCGTTGTTCATAGGTAATAATGATTCAGTTGAATTGATGGATGGCGCATCACTTATCCCTCCTGCAAAGGCGCCGCATGTGACACCAGCTGCGCCAAGCGCATCTCCCCCGTGCCGTCGACGCGGATCCGGGTGATGCCGGCGTTGGGTACCAGAATGGAGAACATCCGCTCCTGCGGCATACCCAGTACCTGGCACAGGATCATGCGCATCACACCGGCATGGGCCACGATGAGCAGGTGCTGGTTCGGCTGCTCCAGAAGTTCATCCCAGACAGCAGCGATGCGGGTGCGGAAATCGGCCAACGTTTCGGCGCCCGGCGGGCGGTGGCGAATCGGATCCCGGTAGAAGTTCATCAGCGCCTGCGGATCCTTTGCGGTGATCTGCTGCGCCGTGCGCCCCTCCCACTCACCGAAACCGATCTCCATCAGCCGCTCATCCTCCTCCAACGGCAGGGCATGGCGCCGGGATAGCTCCTGCGCGAACGCGGCGCAGCGCTTCAGGGGGGAGGTGACGATGGCGTCCCACGGTGCCTGATCGGCCACCGCTTCGCGCATCTGCCGCCACCCCTTTTCGCTGAGGGGGTCGTCCAGCTGGCCGCGGTAGCGGCGGCCGCCCACCGGCTCGCCATGACGTATCAGATCGATCAGCATCTCAGTGTAACCATCCCGCCAGGGTCATCAGCGCCAGCGCCGTCACCCAGATCACAGTGGCGCGATGCACCAGTGCCAAGGTCTCCTGCACCCGGTCATGTCCCTCCCCCTGAAGGGCTCCCCGGCCACATGCCACCAGTATCCGGCTGTAGTGGTCACGGATCATGGCGGTCTTGTCCTGCCAGTGGGCCAGGGCACCGACAAAGCTGCCGCTTAGCGCGTAGGAGATGGCGCACAACCGTGCCGGGATCCAGGCAAGGATATCGTGCAGATGCCAGGCAGCGAGCAGAAAATCACTATCAGGCAGCTCGCGCCTGGCCCAGCTTTCGGTAAGGGAAACCATGCGGTAGAGCAGCGCACCCAGCGGCCCCAGCAGCGCAAACCAGAACAGTACCGCCAGCAATCGTTCATTGGCCTGCAGCAGAATGCCATCCGCCACCGCCTGCTCGATACCGGCCTCGCTTTCTCCCACCTCGCCCTGGCGAATCTCCATAGCAAGTCGGTAGCTGCCCTGCAGATCGCCACGGCGTCTCATATCCAGCCAGGTTTCGATCTGCTGGCGGAGATTCAGCGGGCCGAAGCTGTAGAATAGCACCGCCACGGCGGCACCCAGACCGAACAGCCAGAACAGATCATCCAGCCACTGGTAGATCCAGATCGCCAGCAGCAGTGGCCAGAACAGCAGAAACAGCAAACTCCAGATCCCGCGCAGACCAAAGCGGCGCTGGAACCAGCGGCAATAACGGGGAAACCACTCCCAGCGTCGGCGATCAATCAGTGATTCCGCGTAGCGATCGAGAGATAGCGCCAGCAGGATAGCAATCAGGGCCACGGTTTGTCGCTCCCCTCTCCCCGGTAGAGGCCGCGCATCACCTCGAAAGTGGCTTTCGTAACATCACGAACGCAAACGATTTTCCGTTTCTTCTCCATAACTCCTCCGCAACTCTGGTCGGTGGCCCGATTTGATGCACTTCGGACTCAACTGCGGCACAACTCACTACCACAATAACAGGAGCAGACTGACAAAAGCGTGCCCGGGTAGGCACTGGTGGAAAACAGCTTCATCTCCAGCCCGCAGATAAACAGCGCCAAGCCGGCAATCGCTGCGCTGCCCCCAGCCAATTCACTGGCCACTCTCCAGGGCGCCAAGATAGCGCTTCCAGTCGAAGGCCGGACCGGGATCCGTCTTGCGACCCGGGGCAATATCGCTGTGGCCAGTGATCCGCTCCGGCGTGATGGCGGGGTAGCTCTGCATCAGAGAGCGGGTCAGCGCGATCAGGCGCTCATACTGCACATCTTCGTAGGGCTGCTCGTCACACCCTTCCAGCTCGATACCAATGGAAAAATCGTTGCAGCGTTCCCGCCCCTGGAAACAGGATTTTCCGGCATGCCAGGCACGGCGGCAGAACGGCACATACTGTATCATTTCTCCATCACGCCGAATCAGCAGATGGGCAGAGACCTTTTGTCCGGCGATAATCTCGAAGTATGGATGGACGGCCGGATCGAGCGTGTTGGTGAACAGCGCATCGATCCAGAGACCACTATATTCACCCGGCGGCAGACTGATATTGTGGATCACCAGCAGAGAGATCTGCTCCTCCCCGGGGCGTTCATCACAGTTGGGAGAACATACCTGGCGCACACACTCCAGCAGCCCGGTGTTGGTATCTATTCTCATCCTCTGTTCCGCCCCGTTTTCTCTTGTTCAAACCTGGATCTGATAATCGTATCATAGCTTCAACTACAAAAATCTTTCATAATCCCCTTATGCAGAATCTCACCAGTTTGACCGGCAGCATCGCCCGCTTTCTCCGGGACAACAGCCTGATCCTGCTCACCAGCGCGGTAAAAAAACCATGAGACAATTACTTCTCCCGTCCATACAAGAAAAAAGGAGTAACCCATGTTCCCCCCCTATCTGACCGAAACAGAAATTCGCCGCCAGGTGCGCAACGCACTGGAAGAGGATATTGGAGATGGCGATCTCACCGCCCACCTGATAGACGAGGCGGAATCCGCCCGGGCAGAGATTATCTGCCGAGAACCGGCAGTGCTGTGTGGCAGTGCATGGGTCGATGAGACGTTCCGCCAGTTTGACGACTCGGTAGAGATCACCTGGCACGCAACAGACAGCGATCACCTCAACCCCAACCAGCACCTCTGTACCCTCAGTGGGCCAGCCCGCTCCCTGCTCACTATCGAACGCACCGCGCTCAACTTCCTGCAGACCCTCTCCGGCACTGCCACCCTGACCCGGCACTTCGTAGATGCCGTTGCCGGTACCGACGTAAAGCTCCTCGACACCCGCAAAACCCTCCCGGGCCTACGGATGGCTCAGAAATACGCCGTTCTCTGCGGCGGCGGGCACAACCACCGCATCGGCCTGTTCGATGCTATTCTCATCAAGGAGAACCACATAATGGCCGCCGGCTCAATCAGCCAGGCGATTCAACGGGCACGCACTCTATCCCGCAACAAAATACTGCTGGAGGTGGAAGTAGAAACCCTGCACGAACTCCGTGAAGCTCTGGCCGCTGGCGTGGACCGCGTCCTGCTGGACAACATGGACAACGAGATGCTGCGGGAGGCGGTCGCCATCACTGACGGCCGCGCCGAACTGGAGGCCTCCGGCGGCGTCACCCTGCAAACCATCCGCGCCATCGCTGAAACCGGCGTAGACTACATCTCGGCGGGGGAACTGACAAAAAACCTGCGGGCGATAGATCTGTCAATGCGATTTTCAGCATAGCGGCCGATACTCCCTGTCCACTGCTTGGCTACCCCTTGGCAGTGATATGGCAAGACTTTTTCCGGACAAAAGATCACGCAATTTTCCAGTGCTCTTTTTCATGGCCCAATGCGGGTCCGCTGGATGTGATTGTTGGACGAAGCCGCTTCGCGGAGAAAATACCTCGACTCGCCCCAACCGCCTGAATAAAATTAAAATGTAACCTCACGCCCTCAAACAGAGGGATTATTCAACCAAGAATCATGAGGTTACAAAGCCATGACATCACCATCTGAGAGAAAATTCAAGCGAAACTCAAAACTCCCGCCCTCTTTCAGACTCACTTCTCGGTGGAATCACGCGCCCACTTCAGGCTCATGTGTCATTGGACAAGCAGGACGACGTCATCTAACTCGTCCTCGGAGACCCGCCCCATCGGCAGGTCTATTGCCACTGTGGCGCAGGCAGGGTGAGGTCGCAGTCTGATGGACCGATCTACGCAGGAATGGACGCTTACGAGATAACGAAGTCTTCACGTAAGCGTGTAAAGCAGTTAATCAAAAACCTTTCTGATAATAGCCGTCAAAATAACGGACTTTCTCAAGAAAAGACTGATCAGTTGAGACGAATTATTGAGAGAGCCGGTGGAAAATTAAGGAATGATGGCGCGTTGGGTGTCAAAGACTCTTCTGCCGGAAAGCCCCATGTTCAGGCGGAGGGATTAGGAAAAAGTATCGATAGTCGACACATCTGGACTCAAAGAGAGGTGCAATAAATGAGGTCAAAAACTCGAGCAATTAGTTACCTATTCCGTTTCATGTTGATCTTTGAAATTAATAGATTCTGGATTTTTAGTGTGTCAGAAACAACCGTGAAGGCCCGTATTGGATGGGCTGATGATGGTGCCCCTGATTATGATGAGAATGAGGAAGTACAAGACATTGAGTGGGATGTCCAAGATTTTAACAACTTTGAGGATGCATTAGAAATATCGGAGTTCTTGATTGACCATAAGCTCATGAAGAATGATAAGGTTACTATTGATAGGGAAGCCCTTTTTAATCGAATAGGATGGGAAAAAGATAGGTACGATGCGGCAATAAATACTTTACTAAGCGTGAAGGTCGATATGTTAGATAAAGACAAAAAGACTGACTACTTTTTCATCCATTTCTAAGAGAGTGTTCAAAAGAGAGGAGAGTGTTCAAAATTCTGTGTCAGCGGTTATCACAGAGCAAGATGCTCATCCAATCTCCCCTCGAAATGGATTGCCAGTTGCGAGAGGGTCAGGTTCC
>JALSHD010000169.1 GCA_026982395.1 Chromatiales bacterium
TGGTTCAATGTCTGGTGATATATCTGAAACAGGCTGGAATAGCTGACATGACGCCAGGTAAGTCGTAGCAGCAGTTCATTGAGATAAAAGCCGCTCATCAGTACTGCTCCGGAAAACATCAACGGTGCACCGTCAGGCTCTGCTCCATTCAGGGTTGCCAACTCACCGCGGCTGTGCCAGGAAAGCAGCAGTGGACGAAACGGTTGCAATCTCCCCTGCAGCCGGGAACGGCGTGAAGAGACACCGCGTGCAATCATGCCAAAGCGACCATGATCGCGGCTGAACACTTCCAGCAGACGGCTGGTGTTGCGGTAGGGTCGATGGTGAAGAATGTAGGCGGGTTGCAGCTCAATCCGCTCAGACTTCATCGCCATATCCCAGGCTGCGAAGCGCCCGATCGTCGTCGGACCAACCCTCTTTCACCTTGACCCAAAGCTGCAGAAACACCTTGGTTCCGAACAGCAGTTCCATGTCCTTGCGCGCCTGCTCACCCACTTTTTTCAGCTGTTTTCCACCCTTGCCAATCACAATTCCCTTGTGGCTGGAGCGCTCAACCCAGATAATCGCGCTGATCTCTGTCAACCCACCATCGTCGGGAGTAAACTTTTCAATCTCCACGGTAAGTGCATAGGGCAACTCCTGCCCCAGACGACGCATCAGTTTTTCACGAACAATTTCAGCCGCAAGAAAACGCTCACTGCGATCGGTCATCTGATCAGCAGGAAAAACGGGGGGCTGCTCGGGAAGCAGCTTCTCCACCATCTGTTCCAGACGGGCAATGTTTGTCTGCCGGGTTGCGGAGATGGGAATGATTTCCGTGAATCGTTTTTTCTCCGTCAGCTCCTGCAAAAAAGGCAGAAGTTGCGCTTTATCAGAGATAGTATCCACCTTGTTAACCAGCAAAATAACCGGCACTTTCGTCTGTTGAAGCTTCTCCAGAACCGCTTTGTCTTCAGCGGTCCAGCGCAGCGCTTCCACTACAAAAATAATGAGATCCACATCCTGCAGGCTGGCAGTGGCCACCCGGTTCATATAACGGTTCATCGCCCGTTTGGCCTGCTCATGAATGCCGGGAGTATCAACATAGATGACCTGGGCGTGATCGGTGGATTTAATACCAAGAATCCGGTGCCGGGTAGTCTGCGGTTTGCTGGAGGTAATGCTGATTTTCTGCCCGAGAATGTGGTTGAGCAACGTGGACTTGCCAACATTGGGCCGCCCGACAATGGCGACATATCCGCAACGATGATGGCTGTCACTCATTTTCGATTAATATCCTGAAGGCTTCTTCTGCTGCAGCCTGCTCTGCCTTGCGGCGGCTGCTGCCTTTTCCTTCCACCCGGTTCGGCAGTGCCGGAATCTCGCACTGCACCACATAAACCCGGGCATGTTTACTGCCCTCTTCCCCTACAATCTGATAGGAGGGCAAGGGCATTTTGCGCGACTGCAAAAACTCCTGCAAACGGGTTTTTGGATCTTTCAATTTATCCAGCTCGGGAAGTGAATCAAAGCAGGGCTGATAGAGCCGCAGTATCACGGATCGGGCAGCTTCAAAACCACCATCCAGACTGATTGCACCAAAAATTGCCTCCATGGAGTCTGCCAGAATGGATGTACGGCGAAAACCACCGCTTTTCAGTTCGCCCGGCCCAAGCTTGAGATAGTCACCAACGGCCAGATGTTGCGCCATTTCGGCGAGGGTTTCTCCCTTGACCAAACTGGCACGGAGGCGGCTCAGATCACCCTCTTTGCAACGCGGATAGCGATGAAACAGCTCGTGGCTGATAACATACTCAAGTACCGCATCACCCAGAAACTCCAGCCGTTCGTAATTTTCACTCGCTGCGCTGCGATGGGTGAGCGCAGTTTCCAGCAGAACCGGATCACGAAAAACATAGCCCAGCGCTTTGCTTAAACGAGCCAGCAATGAATTATTTGATGATAGTGCCAATGCGATTCCAGGTGATTCCACCTTTTACCGGATCCCAGTTCATCCAGACAAAAAACGCCTTGCCGACCAGGTGATCTTCTGGAACTGTCCCCCAGAAGCGGCTGTCCCGGCTGTTGTCCCGATTGTCTCCCAACACAAAATACTGCCCTTCCGGCACAGTGTACTCAAAGTCACGATTGAAACCGTTGGAGCGTACCAGTATCTCATGGGTGGCGTTACCGATGGTCTCCTTGTACTGCATTGCCCCGGTCATGCTGGCGCTTGCCCCATCGGCGATATATTTTCCAACCGGCTCCTGCGGGGCGAGCTCTCCATTGATATAGAGTTTTTTCCCGGCATAGCGAATATGATCACCCGGAACACCAACAACCCGTTTTATGTAGTCGATACTCGGATCTTCCGGATAACGAAACACAGCAACATCACCCCGTTGGGGTTCGCCAATCTCCACGATTTTGGTATTGAGCACCGGCAGGCGCAGACCGTAGGAATACTTGTTGACCAGAATAAAATCGCCCACCAGCAGGGTCGGCATCATCGAGCCCGATGGAATACGGAACGGTTCAACCAGAAATGAACGCAGCACCAGCACGGCCAGGATAATAGGAAAAAATGATTTGGAATATTCTACAATCAGTGGAACCTTTTCCTGCTCCGAAGAGGATACACCCCCTTCCCCGCCCGAAGGGAGCAGCACCGTCCGACGCCGGGGAGCAAACACCAGCGCATCCAGCGCCCAAATCGCACCGGTAACAAATGTCGCCAGCACCAAAATTGCAGGAAAGTTTATGTTCACTATTTTTTACCTGTATCCAGTACAGCCAGAAAAGCAGACTGCGGAATTTCAACACTGCCAACCTGTTTCATACGTTTCTTGCCCGCTTTCTGTTTCTCCAGCAGTTTACGCTTTCGGGTTATATCACCGCCATAACATTTGGCGGTAACATTCTTGCGCAGCGCCTTGACATTGCTGCGGGCGATAATTTTGCTGCCGATAGCCGCCTGGATCGCTACATCAAACATCTGCCGGGGGATCAACTCTTTCATTTTTTCCACCAGTTCCCGACCGCGGCTCTGTGCCAGATCCCGATGGGCTATGAGTGCCAGCGCATCAACAACCTCGCCATTTATCAGAATATCCATCTTGACCAGTTCCGATGCCTGGAAACGTTTGAATTCATAATCCAGCGAAGCGTAACCGCGGCTGACCGATTTCAGACGATCGAAAAAATCCAGCACAACTTCGTTCAGTGGCAGCTCATACTGCAACGATACCTGATTACCCAGGTACTGCATGTTTTTCTGTACGCCCCGCTTTTCGATACACAGGGTAATTACATTTCCAACATACTCCTGGGGAACAAGAATATTTGCGCTGATAATCGGCTCACGAATCTCTTCCAGGACATTGCCGGTTGGCAGTCGGGCGGGGTTGTCCACATATACAATTTCACCCTTGGTGGTAAGCACCTCATAGATAACGGTTGGCGCCGTGGTGATCAGATCCAGATTGTATTCACGCTCCAGCCGTTCCTGCACAATCTCCATGTGCAGCATACCAAGAAAACCGCAGCGGAAACCGAACCCCAGTGCCGTTGAGGTTTCTGGTTCGTAGAACAGGGAAGAGTCATTCAGGCGCAACTTGGCCAGCGCATCACGCAGGTTCTCGTAATCTTCCGAGCTGACCGGGAACAGACCGGCAAATACACGCGGTTTGATCTCCTGAAAGCCAGGCAGGGATTCGGCGGCCGGACGGTTTGTATGAGTAAGGGTATCGCCAACCGGCGCTCCCTCAATCTCCTTGATACCGGCAATAATATAACCAACCTCTCCTGCCTGCAGCAGATCGGTATCATGCATTTTGGGAGAGAAGATCCCCAACCGATCCACCTGATAGCTCTGCCCGGTGGACATCACGGTAATCTTGTCCTTCTTGCGTAACACACCATGCTTGATGCGCACCAGCGAAACAACGCCCAGATAGTTGTCAAACCAGGAGTCGATAATCAGCGCCTGCAACGGAGCATCCCGGTCACCCTGGGGCGCTGGAATACGCTCCACAAGCAACTCCAGCAGTTCCGCCACCCCTGCGCCGGTTTTGGCGCTGACCCGGGGTGCATCTTCCGCCTCAATACCGATAATATCCTCAATCTCCTTGCCCACTCGTTCGGGATCGGCAGCCGGCAGGTCAATCTTGTTCAGCACCGGCATGACTTCAAGGCTCTGCTCAATCGCCGTGTAGCAGTTGGCAACGCTCTGCGCCTCAACACCCTGTGAGGCATCTACTACCAGCAAGGCCCCTTCACAGGCGGCCAGCGAACGGGATACCTCATAGGAAAAATCCACATGACCCGGTGTGTCGATGAAGTTCAGCTGGTAGGTTTGCCCGTCACCGGCCTGATAGTTCAGGGTAACGCTCTGGGCCTTGATGGTAATGCCGCGCTCACGCTCAAGATCCATGGAATCAAGCACCTGCGCCTCCATCTCCCGCTCGGAGAGGCCGCCACAGAGTTGAATAATACGATCGGCCAGCGTTGATTTGCCATGATCAATATGGGCAATAATGGAAAAATTGCGGATGTGGCTGAGTTCAGTCATTTAATCATCAATAAGCCTTAAAGAAGGCAACATGCAAACCATCGATTTTACACGATTTTTATTGCTGACTGAAATAATTCTGCAAAGCAGCTTCATCCAGAAAATAGTGGCAAATCTCCTCTTCTCCCGCCATCAGCACCGGAACCAGTTCGTCGAAGCGACGCTCAAGCCGAGCATCGCTGTCAACGTCAATCAATTCCAGCTCGAAACCGTAACGCTGCTGGTACGGCAACAACGCCTTGTGCATATCTTCGCACAGGTGACAGTAGCTGCGCGTGTAGAGCGTCAGGTTCATGGGTCGGAACACCGTCAATCTTTATCATCATCTCCCAGGGTAAGCGCCAGGAACAGAGGATTACCCCGGCGCTGCACCAGCAACGGGATTGCTTTGTTCTCTGGCAGTTTTTTGAGTATCTCCTTGAGCTGTGCGGTGTCCTTCACCTTGACGTTGTTGATCATGAGGATCACGTCACCCGCACGCAGTCCCGCCTCTTTCGCAGGCCCATCCTGAAGCTTCTTGATCAAGACGCCGCCCTGTTTGTCCAGCTTCATCTCCTTGCGCTGCTCATCGCTCAAGTTGGCAATCACGGCTTTCAGGCGATTGTCTGTCCGGGATGATGTTCCACTGGAAGACAGTTCCAGCTCCTCGTCATCGGGAAGCTCTTCAATCTTTACCTTTCTTGTCAATGTCTTGCCATTGCGGACAATCTTGACCTTCGCCGTAGTGCCCGGCCGAATCCGGCCAACCAGAGGCGGAAGATCAGACGAGTAGTAGATTTTGGTGCCATTAAACTCAACAATCACGTCACCCACTTCGAGACCGGCATTTGCCGCCGGACTGTCAGACAGTACTCGCGAAATAAGAGCGCCCATCGGCTTGTCCATGCCAAAGGACTCCGCCAGATCACGGGTTACATTCTGGATCAGCACACCCAGCCACCCTCGGGAAACTGTCCCCTTGGTCTTGAGCTGATCTACAATATCCATCGCCATGTCTATCGGGATGGCAAACGAGAGCCCCATGAACCCACCGGTGCGGCTGTAGATCTGGGAATTTACCCCTACCACTTCTCCATCCAGATTAAACAGCGGGCCTCCCGAGTTACCGGGATTGATCGCTACATCGGTCTGGATAAACGGCACATAATTCTCGCTGGGCAGGCTGCGGCCAATGGCACTCACCACGCCTACCGAAACCGACTGTTCAAAACCAAACGGTGAACCAATCGCCAGCACCCATTCACCCACCTTGAGTTCGCCGGATCGCCCAATTTTCGCCACCGGCAGGTTATCAGCCTCTACTTTCAGCAGGGCGATATCACTGCGTTTGTCATGTCCAACCAACTCTGCTTTCAATTCGCGCCGGTCGCTGAGGCGGACAATTATTTCATCCGCATGGTCAACGACATGATTGTTGGTCAGAATATAACCGTCTGCAGAGATAATGAACCCGGATCCGAGAGACTGGCTTTTAAACTCTCGCCCTTCACCCTCCTCTCCAAAAAAATGCCGGAACAGATCACCAAACGGACCATCCTTCGGGATCTCCATTCCCGGGGGCAAGGTGGGGTGCATCCGCTTGATTTTCTGTGTAGTACTGATATTTACAACAGCCGGACCATTCTTCTCTACCAGCTTGGTAAAATCGGGCAGGCTGGCCGCCATGACAGGAAACTGAAACAGGAAAAGCGATAACACGACAGCAGAAAATGCAGTTTTAAAACCAATCCTAATGTTTTTCATGGCGTTTATTTATTACCTATATTTTCAGTGCAAAAATTCAGATTCTGGTAATGGGAATATATTGTTCGGGAACGGAATCATATCCCGTTTTACGCAATATAACCGGCTGATAGCGCAAATCCCGTTTTATCCTGCGAGAAAAGACGGACACCCAGCCAAAGCCCACGACGAGCCCCAGCCCCCCCCCAAAAATACTGCTCCCTTCGGCAGACAGCCCATCATACAAGGGAGCCACTACTGCGGAACCAAGAATGGCGAACAGCATCATCGCCAGCAGAGGAACAATATATATGGCAACCGAACCTCTTACCAACGCACTTTCCCGAATGCCAATAACAACCTCATCTCCCGGGCGGACCGACAGGGGATCGACAACTTGCAAGGCGGTATTCCTCTCTCCCAACATTTTTTCCAGCACTGACACGCCACACCCTTTATTCAGTGAGCAGCCACCACAGGCAGTTTTCCGCCGGGGCTGCACCCAGGCAACACCCTTAGCGGTTCGAGTAACAACAGCTGTCTCTTCAATCATCATCCGTACCCGGACGCCGCTGGATAGATGTGGCAATTTGCTGGACAGTCGCTGGTGGAACCTCACCCAGAGCAATCACCTGAAAGCTGTCGTAGGTAGTACCAAAGGCATTGACCACTCCCAGGCTGGAAGCTCCACGTAACGGCACCTGTTTGGTCTTGAGCGGCTCGATAAAGACGGAAACAGAGGAAAGCCCGTCAGAATAAATCAACTGTTCCTTGTAACCACGGCTGTCAGTTGCCGAATAACGGCGATGCGTACTCAATTCAAATCCGCGAGGCAATCCGCTTGAATGCCAGAGAGTAGAAGCCGACACCCCGCCCTTCTCATCAGGACTGCTCTTGAAGAAAACAAACTCGTTCCCTTCGACCCCCGGCTCAAGCAAGGCGGGAGGCACAGCATCAAGAAAACGCAAGGTAGTAAACATAAATTGTTCAGACAGATTCTGCGGTTTATTCAACAACACTGTTTTCAACAGCAATCCGGTTTCGATATCCAGCCATAAACGGTATCCGTAACGGAACCTGTCTTTCGGCCTGATTACAATACGCTGCGCATCCCGGCCTGCAATACGCCCCTGCCCGTTGAGTGAAATATCATAGCAAGCAGCCAGTTTATCAATACGGTCAGGGGAAATAAGAGGGAAACCACTCTGAGGATGATCCCGCCGGCGCTCCAGCTCCATTGAACGGTTTTTTGGGATGATATAGGTTATCTTGTCATTGCTTCGCAGTACTTCCCGCGGCACTCCGTTGAGAAGCACCATTCTCTCGCGCTCCCTGCCCCCCTCCACGCTATGAATAATACGAACAGTCTGCACCTCGTTACCGCGCAGGTAGATAAATATGCCATCGTAACTATAGCTGCGAGCTGCACTTGACATCTTCTCCAGCCATGTCCGCGCCTCTGTATCAACCGTATTTTTATCGCCGGCAGCTACCGTGCCGGCATACGCACACAACAGGGAGAGACAGCTCAGTACAACAACCCGTACTCTCCGGGGGGGATATCCAACCCGTCTCATTCACCACTCACATATTGAACGGTACTGGCGGCGCTCCCCACCACCCGAGCATAGGGAAGCATGCCGGTAGTAACAGCATATTCACTATGGTTGATTAAATAACTCTCGAAACGGGGATCAAAAGCCTGCGGAGAAACCGCTACTGGCTGGGGATGATCGATATCAGCAACCAGCACAGGGCGGGAAGATACGGCTGCCGGCTGTTTTATATCTGCAACCAGGGTAGCCGGTGCGGAAGGAAGCGCGGTCTCCTGCTGCTGAACCATCTGCTGGCCCGTATCCAGACCGCTCTGCTGTTCATCTTGCAGTGAAACCACCATCACCACTGCCACCGAGGCCGCTATCGCCATCCCGCCAACCTGTTTGAGTGCAGGCAGCATTTTTGGTGGGATCCGCATCCGCTGTGGCGCCAATACGGTCGGTTCATTTTCCAGGGCCAGCTTAACCCGCTGCGCCAGATCCGGCTCCACGGCATCCGGCAGGTTGTTACGCAGCGCATCACTGATCAGATTGTAGCGCTGCCAGCATTCAGCAGATGCCTCGTTTTTGGTCAATTCGGTTATAACGGCGTTCAGTTCTGTGTCGTGAATTTCATCATCGACCAACGCAGAAATCTGCTCTTGTATCTTGTCTGTCATTTTAATCCACCAGTTATCACAGAAATCATGATTACTCTGCACTCAGCAAGGGTTTCAGTTTACTGTCGATTGCTTCCCGAGCACGAAAAATCCGGGAACGTACTGTTCCTATCGGACAATCCATCGCCTCGGCAATCTCCTCATAGCTCAATCCGTCCAGTTCACGCAAGGTAATGGCGGTACGCAAATCGTCGGGCAACTCTTCAATACTCTGAAATATCACCCGTCCAATCTCGTCTCTCAATATAAGCCGTTCAGGTGTGGCATTGTCACGCAGCTTCGGTATGGTTTCGAAGCGCTGCCCTTCATCGGCATCGATATCAACACTCTGCGGACGCCGCCCCTTTGCAACCAGGTGGTTTTTTGCAGTATTGATGGCAATGCGGTAAAGCCATGTGTAAAAAGCACTGTCACCCCTGAACTTCGGTAGCGCCCGATAGGCCTTGATAAAGGCTTCCTGTGACACATCCATTACCTCGGACGGATCCTGGATATAGCGCGAAATCAGCTTCGCCAGTTTGTGCTGATACTTGCGAACGAGGATGTCAAAAGCCTTTTTATCCCCTTTTTGCACGCGCGCAACCAGAACTGCGTCGCTGTTCTCCTCCCCCATTCAGACCTGCCTTTGCATGCAGGTTTGTGCTGCATTTGTTCGATATGACATTGCGGTTAAGTTATAGTTCGCCATAGTGTGAAGATTTTCACACTCCTATTATTGTTTATTTGCCATGAACACTGCAAACCATAATCACCTGCAGCATAACTTCGATGTCCTTGTCATCGGCAGCGGTGCCGCCGGTCTGAGTCTTGCCTTGCGACTGGCCGGCAGAGCCAGCATCGCCGTGCTTTCGAAGGGGGCGCTGAAGGAAGGATGCACCCTCTGGGCCCAGGGCGGAATTGCCGCCGTGCTGGACGAAAAGGGAGACTCCATTGAGTCCCATGTCCAGGACACCCTGAATGCCGGTGCCGGACTATGCGACAGAGAGGCTGTTCGATTTACCATTGAACATGGAAGAGAGAGTATCCAGTGGCTTATTGACCAGGGAGTTCCCTTCACCCGTGAAACCTCTTCCGGAGGAGAGCCGCAATATCATCTTACCCGTGAAGGAGGGCATAGTCAGCGCCGCATATTTCATTCCGCAGATACCACAGGGCATGCCATTGAGACCACGCTGGAGAAAAAGGTTCGGCTGCACCCGGATATCACCCTGTTTGAACACCATATTGCGGTGGATCTTATTACCGGCTCCAAACTGGGGCAACAGCAGCAGCGGGTGCTTGGCGCCTATGTGCTGGATCGAAACAGTGATCGTGTGGTGGTATTCCATTCCCGTATTGTCGTACTGGCTACCGGAGGAGCCAGCAAGGTTTATCTCTATACTACCAACCCCGATCTCTCTACCGGTGACGGCCTGGCCATGGCCTGGCGGGCCGGCTGCCGGGTCGCCAATATGGAGTTCAACCAGTTTCACCCCACCTGCCTCTACCATCCGAAGGCCAAATCCTTTCTGATTAGCGAGGCGGTGCGTGGCGAGGGCGGCCGCCTGCTGCTGCCGGACGGTACTCCGTTCATGGAACGGTTCGATCCCCGCGCAGAGCTGGCCCCCCGCGACATCGTTGCCCGGGCCATTGACCATGAGATGAAACGTCACGGACTGGAGTATGTATTACTGGATATCAGCCACAAACCAGCCGATTTCATCAA
>JALSHD010000170.1 GCA_026982395.1 Chromatiales bacterium
CGGTAATCCGGATACAATGCTGGCGAAAATAATCAGCGAAATACCATTTCCGATACCCCGCTCGGTGATCTGCTCTCCCAGCCACATGAGGAACATGGTGCCGCAAACCAGCGTCAAGGCCGCGATCATCCGGAATGCCATACCCGGATCTATGACTACAGGAATTCCTCCAGCGCTTTGCGCTTCCAGGGCAATCGCTACCCCAATAGACTGAAAGGTAGCAAGAACCAGGGTGAAATAGCGGGTATACTGACTGATTTTACGTTTTCCAGCGGCACCCTCTTTGCTCAACTGCTCAAGTTTTGGCGAAACCTTGGTCAACAACTGAATGATTATCGAAGCCGAGATATAGGGCATAATCCCCAACGCGAAAACGGTTAGCCGCTCCAGCGCCCCGCCCGAAAACATATTGAACATGTCAAGAATTGTGCCCCGCTGCTGCTCAAACATGGCAGCCAGGGCCACCGGATCAATTCCGGGAACGGGAATATGGGCACCGATCCGATACACAATCAGCGCCCCCAAGACAAATAACAGACGCTGTTTCAGTTCAACCAGCTTACCCCCTCCAAGGGCGCTTGCCATGGCTGCTGTGGGTTTAGACACCGTCCGTTACCCCTGTTTTACTCTTCGACTCTGCCGCCGGCAGATTCGATGGCCGCCCGGGCACCCTTGGTCACGCCAAGCCCGCGCACAGTAACAGCTCTATCGATACTTCCGGAAAGAATAATTTTGGCGAACCTGGCCTTTTGCCCCAGAACCCCGGCTCCTTTCAGCGACTGCAAATCGATGGAATCACTTTCGACCTTGGCCAACTCGTCCAGACGAACCTCGGCGGTGACCATCGCCTTGCGCGAAACGAAACCAACCTTGGGCAAACGCCGCTGAATAGGCATCTGACCACCTTCAAATCCGGGCTTGACTCTCCCACCGGAGCGAGATTTCAAACCTTTATGCCCGCGTCCACAAGTCTTTCCCAAAGTGGAGCCAATTCCCCGGCCAACACGCTTGCGGGGCCGCCTAGCTCCAGGCGCAGATTTAAGGGTATTCAAACGCATCTTAACTCTCCTCAACCTTGACCAGATAGGAGACCTTGCCGATCATCCCTCGCACAGCGGGGGTGTCCTCCACTTCGACCGCATGATGCATCCGGCGCAAACCCAAACCAGCCACACAGGCTTTATGCGATGCAACACGATGTATGGGACTGCGCACCAGAGTAACCTTGATTGATTTTTTTTTAGCCACGACCTATTCCATAATCTCTTTTACGGACTTGCCACGCTTGGCTGCAATAGCCTCAGGGGACTGCATCGCCACCAACCCATTCATGGTAGCCCGTACAACGTTAATCGGGTTGTTACTGCCAATACATTTTGCCAGCACATTGCGAACACCAACGACATCGAACACCGCCCGCATGGCTCCCCCGGCGATTACCCCGGTACCTTCAGAGGCTGGCTGCATGAAAACCTTTGCCGCCCCGTGAGTGGAAGTGATTGGATACTGCAGGGTTCCATCTACAAGAGAAATAGTCTGCATGTTTTTTCGAGCAGACTCCATGGCCTTGGCAATGGCCGCCGGCACTTCCCGCGCCTTGCCATAACCAAACCCGACTTTACCTTCGCCATCACCAACCACGGTCAGCGCTGTAAAGCTGAAAATGCGCCCACCCTTAACCACTTTGGCAACGCGGTTAACCGTCACGAGCCGCTCTTGCAGCCCATCGCCCGATTCTGCACTTTCAAATGCCGCCATAACTAACTCCTAAAATTCAAGGCCGCTTTCGCGTGCGGCGTCTGCCAACGCTTTGACCCGGCCATGATACCTGAATCCGGAGCGGTCGAAAGCAACCTTTGTAACACCCGCTGCCTTGGCACGCTCTGCGATTATCTTGCCAACAGCCTTTGCAGCATCGCTGTTTCCCGTGTATTTGACACCAGCTTTGATATCACCTTGCAAGGTGGAAGCGGCAGCGATAACACCGGAGCCGTCTGGTCCAATAACCTGGGCATAAATATGCTTTGAGGTACGATGCACCGAAAGACGGTGTATGCCGAGCTTTTTGATTTGAGCACGCGCCTTGCGGGAACGACGTATGCGGGATAATTTCTTGTCCATCCTGTTTGCCTGCTACTATTTTTTCTTGGCTTCTTTGCGAACCACATGCTCATCCGCGTACCGAACCCCTTTACCCTTATAGGGCTCGGGCGGCCTGAAAGCCCGAATTTCGGCAGCTACCTGACCAACTTTCTGCTTGTCGATACCTTTAACAACCACCTCGGTCTGGCTGGGTGTCTCAATTGAAATACCTTCAGGTATCTGATAGTCAATTGGATGAGAAAAGCCAAGGTTAAGATTAAGGGTCTGCCCCTGGGCCTGAGCGCGGTAACCCACACCAATCAGCTGCAGCTTTTTTTCAAACCCTTCCGCAACGCCAGTCAACATATTCCTGAGCAAGGCGCGAACGGTCCCGGTCATCGCCATCGATTTGCGATCTTCATCTCTTGGAGAAAAAAGGAGACTGCCGTCCTTTGCCTGTACGTCAACCAACGGATGAAGTGCTTGCTCAAGCGTCCCTTTCGAACCTTTTACCGTGACAGAATGATCACTTATGTTCACGTCAATACCAGCAGGGATGGCAACCGGATTTTTCCATGCTTTAGCCATAATCGCTCCCCGTTAAAATACAAAGCACAGCACTTCGCCGCCGTGACCGGCCTGCCGGGCGGCACGATCGGTCATAACCCCCGCAGAGGTAGACACAATCGCTATGCCTAGCCCGCCGCTCACTTTCGGCAGAGCATCTTTGCTCTTGTACTGCCGGAGACCGGGGCGGCTCACGCGCTTGAGTGTTTCAATAACCGGCTTCCCCTGATAGTACTTCAGGCGAATGGTTAATACCGGCTTACCATCGATATCCTGCACAGAAAAATCATCGATGTAACCCTCATCCTTCAAAACACCACTGATAGCAACCTTTGCTTTGGAAGAAGGCATCACTACCTCCTTCTTTGTTGCACTCAGTCCATTGCGGATTCGGGTCAACATGTCTGCTATAGGATCAGTCATGCCCATACCGTTTAACTCCTAAATTAAACCTGATTTACCAGCTGGCCTTACGAACACCGGGGACATCACCCCGCATAACAGCTTCCCGTAGTTTGTTGCGCCCCAGACCGAACTTCCGATAATAACCATGCGGCCGACCGGTTAAGCGACAACGGTTCTGCTGTCGGACCGGATTGGCGTCACGAGGCAGTTTTTGCAGCTGATGCTGCGCCTCCAGCCGCTCTTCGTACCCAAGACTGATGTCCTTGATCTTTGCCTTTAGTGCCGCTCGTTTAACAGCGTATTTTTTCACCATACGCGCCCGCTTTTTTTCACGATTGATCATGCTGACTTTGGCCATAATGCTTCCTTATCCCTTCAGAGGGAAATTAAACGCTTTCAACAATGCTCGCGCCTCATCGTCACTTTTTGCAGTAGTGGTGATGGTAATATCCATCCCTCTCAAGGCATCGATCTTATCGTAATCTATTTCCGGGAAAACAATCTGCTCTCGAATGCCCATGCTGTAGTTGCCTCGGCCATCGAATGAGCGAGGATTCAGGCCTCGAAAGTCCCGAATACGGGGGATAGCTATACTGATCAATCGATCCAGAAACTCATACATGCGTTCACGGCGCAGCGTGACCTTGCAGCCAATCGGCCAATCATCACGAATTTTAAAACCGGCGATAGATTTCCGGGAACGGGTAACCACCGGTTTCTGTCCCGCGATCCGTGTCATGTCATCGACGGCATGCTGAACCACTTTCTTGTCCGCAACAGCTTCACCCAGCCCCATATTGAGAGTGATCTTGCTAATGCGCGGCACCTGCATGGGACTCTCGTACTTAAACTGCTCACTCAACTGCTTCACCACAGTATCGCGATAAAATTCTTTTAGTCTTGCCATAGCCTCACCAAATTACGCGTCTACGGCTTCGCCGTTAGATTTAAAAATACGAATCTTTTTGCCATCGTCAAGCGTCTTGAAACCAACCCGATCAGCTTTCTCAGTTGCGGGATTGAACAATGCAACGTTTGAGATATGTAACGGCATCTCTTTATCAATAATCCCACCAGGAACACCGGCGTTTGGATTGGGTTTCTGGTGTTTTTTTGCCACATTGACATTTTCAACGTACAGCCGCTGGTCGTCCAGCAGGCGCAGCACCAAACCACGTTTCCCTTTGTCTTTACCGGCGATCACAATGACATCGTCGCCTTTTCTAATCTTTCTCATGACCGGATATACCTCTTAAAGCACTTCAGGCGCCAGAGAAACAATTTTCATAAAATTCTCACTGCGCAGTTCACGGGTTACAGGGCCGAAAATACGGGTACCAATAGGCTGATTCTGGTTGTTCAGCAACACGGCCGCATTGCCGTCAAAGCGAATCAGCGAACCATCACTGCGTCTTACACCCTTTCTGGTGCGCACTACAACAGCACTGTATACCTCGCCCTTTTTAACCTTGCTGCGGGGGATCGCCTCTTTAACGCTCACCTTGATAATGTCACCAACACCCGCATAGCGACGCTTGGAACCACCAAGCACCTTGATGCACTGTACACGCCGTGCCCCGCTGTTATCAGCCACTTCCAGGTTTGTCTGCATCTGTATCATTGGCCGGTCTCCAAACCCTCTACATCTATATACAAAGAGCGTCCCCAAAAGGACAAACACCCCGCGAAAAGACGGAGCATGTTAGCATAAAAACTGATCGATCCCAAATCTTTTTTCAGGCTGTTGAACCAACCTGGCTGTGAAATAAACCACCGGGTCAGAAACGAGGATTCTATCGGGAATTACCAGGAAGGCGCCCAGAATCAACTGGAGCAAACGTCACGTCCGAATAACCGGCGCACACAGCACCCCCAACGCGGACTAAGCTACAAATAGTTACCCACTACAAAAGCTTGTTCCTAGCCTGCACTGCTAACAACTTCAACTAAACGCCAGGTCTTGGATTTGGATAGTGGACGACACTCTTCGATGGTAACGATGTCACCCTCTTTGCACACGTTATCCTCATCATGGGCATGCAGTTTGGTAGAGCGCTTGATGTATTTTCCGTACAGAGGGTGAGCCACTTTGCGTTCAACCAGCACCGTAATGGTCTTGTCCATTTTGTTGCTAACCACACACCCACTAACAGTGCGGGAGACTTTGCCCTGCTCGCTCATTTCGCCTCACCTTCTTTCATAATCGTTTTAATACGTGCGATATCCCGGCGGATCTCTTTCATCCGATGGGGTTTCGACATCTGCCCCGTGGCCCGTTGCATACGCAGATTGAACTGCTCCTGCAGAAGACCCAAGATCTCCTCTTTCAGCTCGGAAGCGCTTTTTTCTCTCAGTTCACTTGCTTTCATTTACAGCACCGTTCGCGTTACGAAGGCCGTTTTCACAGGCAGCTTGGCTGCGGCCAACCGGAATGCCTCGCGGGCGATATCCTCGGAAACGCCTTCCATTTCGTACAATACCTTTCCGGGTTGTATCTGGGAAACCCAATACTCGACCGACCCTTTACCTTTACCCATACGAACCTCCAACGGCTTTTTGGTAATAGGTTTGTCGGGGAACACCCGGATCCAGATCTTCCCGCCACGCTTGATGTGCCGGGTCATTGCACGACGCGCAGCCTCGATCTGACGGGCGGTAATTCTCCCCCGCGTTGTCGCTTTCAAGCCGTACTGTCCGAAGTTTACCTTGTTGCCGTTAGTGGCCAAGCCGCGATTGCGACCCTTCATCTGCTTGCGAAATTTTGTCCGTTTTGGCTGCAGCATCGTTTTACCCCTTACTTGCCAGTGGCGGATTTTTTCTCGGATGCACCAGCAGCAACCTCTGCGGAATCCAGCACTTCACCCTTGAAGATCCACACCTTGATACCAATAACGCCATAAGTGGTATTGGCTCGTGCAACGCCATAATCAATATCGGCACGGAGCGTATGCAAAGGGACTCGCCCTTCCCGATACCACTCGCTGCGAGCGATCTCCGCGCCATTCAGACGCCCGGCCACGTTAATCCTTACGCCTTGGGCTCCCAAACGCATAGAGTTACCAACTGCCCGTTTCATCGCACGCCGAAACATAATGCGTTTCTCCAGCTGCTGGGCAATACCCTGTGCAACCAGGGTTGCATCAAGCTCAGGCTTGCGAATCTCTTCGATATTGATGTGCACGGGAATACCAACCATTTTGCCAACTTCAACACGAAGCTTCTCGATGTCCTCGCCCTTCTTGCCAATAACAATACCGGGCCGCGCAGTATGAATGGTAACCCGCACATTACGGGCCGGACGCTCTATCTGAATCCGGCTGACCGATGCCCTGGCCAGTTTTTTCTGCAGGAAGTCACGCACCTCCAGATCATTATTGAGCAAATCCGGATAATCCTTGGAATCTGCATACCATTTAGACGTCCAGTCCTTGACGATCCCAAGACGTATTCCGGTTGGATGTACTTTTTGACCCATGCCTGACTCTCTTTATCTGTCGGACACAACCACGGTAATGTGGCTGGTTCGTTTTAAAATGCGATTACCTCGCCCCTTGGCCCGGGCACGCATACGCTTGTAGGTCGGACCTTCATCTACATAAATTTTTGAAACCTTCAATTCGTCAATATCGGCACCTTCATTGTGCTCCGCATTGGCGATCGCAGATTCAAGAACCTTTTTAACTATGGCGGCCGCCTTTTTGCCACTGAAAGAGAGCGTTTGCAGCGCACTCTCCAGAGACTTGCCGCGAATCATATCGGCTACCAGGCGGGTTTTTTGCGCAGATACACGTGCGAATCTTAATTTTGCTGCTGCTTCCATCGAACCTTACCCTATCTGGATTTCTTGTCTGCCATGTGGCCGCGGTAGGTGCGCGTTGGCGCGAACTCGCCCAGCTTGTGACCAACCATATTTTCCGAAATCAGAACGGGAATATGCGCTCGCCCGTTATGAATCGCAATGGTCAGCCCGATCATGTCCGGCAGGATCATGGACCGGCGAGACCAGGTCTTGATTGGCTTCTTACTATTGGAGGCCTTGGCCTCCTCCACCTTTTTTGCCAAATGCAAATCAACAAATGGCCCTTTCTTTACTGAACGCGGCATACTTGCTATTACTCTTTCAGTTACTTGCCATGACGGCGACGAACGATCATCGAATCGGTGCGTTTATTGCTCCGGGTCCGATATCCTTTGGTTGGTGTGCCCCAAGGCGAGACGGGATGACGTCCACCGGAGGTGCGGCCTTCGCCACCACCATGGGGATGATCCACCGGGTTCATGGCAACACCGCGAACCGTAGGGCGAACACCGCGCCAACGCTTGGCGCCGGCTTTACCCAGCTTGCGGAGACCATGCTCCGAATTGCTCACTTCACCAATGGTGGCCCGGCATTCGGACAGAACCTTGCGCATCTCGCCGGAACGCAAGCGCAACGTGGCATGCCTGCCCTCGCGAGCAACCAATTGAACGGCAGCTCCGGCGCTACGCGCCATCTGCGCACCCTTACCCGGGCGCATCTCCACACAATGCACCGTGGTACCCACAGGAATATCTTGCAAAATCAACGTGTTTCCTGGTTTGATAGGAGCACCCTGACCGGAAACAATCTGACTACCCGCACTAACGCCTTTGGGAGCAATGATATAGCGACGCTCGCCATCAGCATAGCGAACCAGCGCAATATGCGCGCTGCGATTAGGATCGTATTCAATACGCTCAACCTCACCAGGAATGCCGTCCTTGTTGCGCTTGAAGTCGATAACACGATACTTCTGCTTGTGGCCTCCACCCTGGTGGCGACAGGTAATCCGGCCGAGGTTGTTACGCCCCCCCGTCTTGCTTTTTTTCTCCAGCAATGGCTCGTGGGGTTTCCCCTTGTGCAATTCCGGGGTAACCACCTTCACCACAAAACGGCGACCCGCCGATGTCGGTTTTGTCTTGACGACTGCCATAATCCGGTTCCTTTAACTCAGCTCTTCGGCCATGAATCCAATATCCTGGCCTGGTTTAAGGGTAACATACGCCTTTCTGGTCCCACCACGACGACCCATCCGGGCACCAAAGCGCTTGCTTTTGCCCTTGATATTGCAAATGTTCACGGACTGAACCTCAACCTCAAACAGCTGCTCAACGGCCTTTTTTACTTCAGGTTTGGTAGCATCAGCTGCCACCTTGAAGACCACCTGGTTACATTTCTCTGTGGCAAGACTGGCTTTTTCGGAGATGTGCGGAGCGAGCACCACCTTCAGCAAACGTTCCTGGTTCATGCCAACTTCTCCTCAATCTTTTTTACTGCACCCTCTGTCATCAACACTTTCTCATAGCCAAGCAGACTAACAGGGTCGATTGACTCCACGTCACACAAACCCACCTTGTGAAGATTGCGAGAGGCAAGAAAGGTATTTTCATCCAGCTCATCAGCCACAATCAGCACATCTTCGACACCGAACTCTCCCAACACCTTGACCAGCTGTTTGGTCTTGGGGGCCTCGACAGCCAATTTATCAACAACAATCAGCCGCTCCTGCCGTACCAGCTCGGACAGTATCGAGCGCATGGCGGCCCGATATGCCTTGCGATTAACCTTCTGGGAGTAATCACGCGGCGAAGCGGCAAACGTCGCACCACCCCCGCGCCAAAGCGGACTGCGAATAGTACCGGCCCGTGCGCGCCCGGTACCCTTCTGGCGCCACGGTTTGGCACCACCACCACTGACTGCGGAACGGTTCTTTTGGGCCTTGCTGCCAGCACGCGCACCTGCCATATAGGCGGTGACCACCTGGTGAATCAGGGCCTCATTAAAATCTTTGGCAAAAACGGCGTCGGACAGCTCGATAGAGCCTGCGGTTCCCGCTGCGGATGACAGTTTCAATTCCATCATAATCTCCCTACGAACGCGCTTTTACGGCAGGCCGGACAATAACATTACCACCTTTGGAGCCGGGCACAGCACCTTTAATCAGCAGCAGATTACGGTCAGCGTCAACACGAACTATCTCCAAATTCTGAACGGTCGTGCGTTTGTTGCCCATCTGTCCGGACATTTTTTTTCCCTTGAAAACACGCCCCGGACTCTGGTTTTGCCCAATGGAACCCGGAGTACGATGTGACAAAGAGTTACCGTGAGTCGCATCCTTACCCTTGAAGTTATGCCGCTTGATAGTACCGGCAAACCCCTTACCGATAGAGGTGCCCACCACATCAACCGTCTGACCGGCGGAAAAAATATCCACCTTGATTTCACCACCCGCGGCCAGATCCGCACCTTCGTCATCGGCGAGACGGAACTCCCACAGCCCGCGACCTGCCGCCACACCAGCCTTGGCAAAATGACCCGCCGCCGGCTTGCTTACTCGATTGGCGCGGCGTGCTCCTGTTGTCACCTGAATCGCCCGATAACCGTCAGTATCCGTGGTTCTTACCTGGGTTATGCGATTGGGCTCAACCTCGATTACGGTCACAGGAGTCGACACACCATCTTCTGTAAAGATGCGTGTCATCCCGGCTTTGCGTCCAACTACCCCAATACTCATCTCGTTAACCTCTAGTTACATCATCTGCACCAACCATACCTATTTGAAAAAAACAGGTATGTCGCGGCAGCAACTGTTAATCAGTTCAACTTAATCTGCACATCAACACCGGTTGCCAGATCCAGCTTCATCAAGGCATCAACGGTCTTGTCAGTGGGATCGATAATATCCATCAGGCGCTTGTGAGTACGAAGCTCATATTGATCCCGCGCATCCTTGTTTACGTGTGGTGATATCAGCACTGTAAACCGCTCGATCTTGGTAGGCAGAGGAATCGGCCCCTGAACCTGCGCGCCGGTACGTTTTGCCGTTTCCACGATCTCACTGGCTGACTGATCGATCAGGCGGTGATCAAAAGCCTTGAGGCGGATGCGGATTCTCTGGTTATTGGTAGCCATGCTCTATTACTCGATAATCTTTGATACAACACCCGCACCCACGGTACGGCCACCTTCACGGATAGCAAAGCGCAACCCCTCTTCCATCGCAATCGGGGCAATCAGGGATACCACCATGTTGACGTTGTCTCCCGGCATTACCATTTCAG
>JALSHD010000171.1 GCA_026982395.1 Chromatiales bacterium
GCTACCTCGTGATAGATTTTTGACCTCCCTGTCAAAAATCGACTCGCCTACGCGACAGCTGATTCCTTTTGCCCCGACCGTCCTGCGTCCGTCACGGCTCCGTATGACCTCGTTCCTCGCCACACTATGCCATGACTCCCTCAATGACTCTACGGCAACAGAAAGCCGCTGCTGCATCTTCTCCATCACTCGCTAATGCTCCTAACTGCGAATATGCAGACGGCGTTGCCTATCGGGGACTAACCGCCTTCGCTTCGCTCTCCATGGCGGTCTGCACTGCAGTCGGTTCCTTCCCGCCCTTCCGAAATGCTTCTTTCTCCCCTGTGGAGCTGGCAGGGGAAAATACGCTTGCTGGCAGAGCTGTTCGTTCCCAGATATGGAGACATCTGTGGGTAAGCAGCCTGTTTCCCGGCCAGCCCCGGAGGGGAAAGCGCTGTTGACATCCCACGGGGGAGGATGCCGGACCCCGCAGATGGTAAACTGGAGAAAAGAGACGCTGGCTGCAGTACTGTGCAGCGACCTCAAGCCCATTCTGGGACTGCGGGGAGAACCCGAGTGGGTTGCGCATCGATCGGCATGAACGCGCACTGCTGCTCTATCACGGTAACTATCAGCAGCGCCTCTCCACCATCGAACAACAGCTACAGCATCTGCCAGGGCTGCATCTGGCAGCCAACTACAGGGGAGGCGTTTCCGTGCGGGACCGGATTTTGTGTGGAGCCAAAACCGCAACAGAGATCACACAACAGCTACACAAACAGCAAGCTGCCAGAAGATTTTTTTCAGCAAGGATGCAGCACTCCCCGGGGGTCTGCAGTTGAATACAACCGACAGGAAACAGTCGGGATTCAGGCTGCTGCCGGTTGTTGTCATTGTGGCGGCAGTACTGCTGATCATTCCCGTCTGGCTCAACTGGTACTCGACCGCGGTCTCCCTGCTCCGCTACTGTGCCGATCCCCAACAAACCCTGACTCACCTGCGACAGTTCCTGACCGAACCACGACCTGCCGGAGAGGAGTCCCGCCGGCCTTATCTTATTGCTGAAAAACTGCTGTTCCTGTTACCACGCCAAACTGACGAAGCATACCTCAGGCGGGTAGAGAACTATTTCCAGAAAAAATGCCATGGACGCTAACCCGAATTCCGATCCGCTCACTTTCTGGTTGCATTTCCGGGAGTTCATGGCAATTTTTGCCCCGCTGGCCATCTCCCTCATAGCTATCGCCTCCATGCATTACTATGCAGAACATAAAGCCAAAGAGGTTACCCAGGGCGACAGTGAAATACTCAACGTTGATCTTGGCCGGCGTACCATTACCAGCGATATCGCCAACGTGGTTTCTGATCTGATGTTCCTGGCCGAACGCACCGGTCAAGAAAAATATCTTGACCGCATAGAGAAAGCCCGGCGCAATATTGCCAGAGAATATCTCCTCTTTGCCCGCAACAAGCGCGTCTACGACCACATCCGTTTTCTGAACACCGAGGGCAAAGAGATTGTCCGAATCAATTATGCCGGTGGTCAATCCCATATCATTTCCGAAAAAGATCTCCAGGACAAGTCCCGGCGCTACTATTTCAGCGACGCCATCAATACCCGGAAAGGCGAGGTCTACATGTCGCCTCTTGACCTTAATATTGAAGCAGGAAAGATCGAGCAACCAATAAAACCGATGGTCCGTTTTTCCACTCCGGTATTTGACAGGCAGGGGAAAAAACAGGGCGTCCTGTTTCTGAATTATCTTGGTGAAAACCTGATTCAACGATTCAAACAGGCCGCAATCAATATCAGCGATCATATCCATCTGGTCAACAATGATGGTTACTGGATTAGCAGCCCAAACCCGAAAGAGGAATGGGGATTCATGTTCAACAACAAACAGACTTTCGAAGTTCGTTATCCGGAAGCCTGGGAAAAAATACGCAGTGGCGACATGGGGCAGTTTGTTACCGGGCTGGGGATGTTTACCTACGCCACAGTCTATCCCCTGCAAATTTCCAGACTTTCTGCAAAAACAAGCATCAATACGGACAGAATAGTGGAAAAAACGGGACTAAAGCCAGACATAAGCGAGTACTACTGGAAAATCATATCCCATATCCCGCCTGCCGCGCTGGGAGCTTCACCAACCGTTTTTTTACGCCAGAATCTGTTGCTCTATCCAACCCTGTTACTGTTGCTTGGAATCACTTCACTCTATCTCGCCCGCGCCCGGCTGCGCCACCGACAAGCTGTGGCTCGAAACGAGTATGAGAAACGCTTTCGTAACACACTGGAGGAGATACAGCTCGCGGCTGTTACCCTGAACAGCAACGCCAAAATTGTTTTCTGCAATGATTTTCTTCTCCAACTGACAGGGTGGCAGCGTGATGAAGTGCTGGGCCGTGACTGGATTGAGCTGTTTGTTCCGGAGTCACAACGCCGGGAAACCCGGCAGATAATGCAAACAGACAAGCCCGTGCTTACCCCGAATATCCGTCAGGCTGAAATGCTGACACGTAGCGGAAAAACGTTGTTGATCTCCTGGAACCTCACCCGTTCCTGGAACCAGGATGGCAGGCTCACCAGCATTACCGCCATCGGAGAGGATATTACCGATCGGTATCATGCCCAGGAGGAGCTGCGCAAACTGTCCCGTGCCGTTGAGCAGAGCCCCAGCGTGGTTATGATCGTCAACCGCGAGGGAGAAATAGAATACGTCAATCCAAAATTCTGCCAGATAACCGGCTACCAGGCCGAAGAGGTAATCGGAAGAAACCCGCGACTGCTAAAATCGGGGGATACCACCGAAAAAGAGTACAAAAAGCTGTGGAGTACGTTGCTCAGCGGTGGAATCTGGCGCGGGGAGCTGCACAACAGAAAGAAAAACGGAGAACTGTTCTGGGAAGCAACTGCCATCTCACCAATAAGAGACCAGTTCGGAAATATTACCCATTTTCTGGCGGTAAAAGAAGATATTACTGAACGCAAACGGCTCGAGAATGAGGTCGAAAAACACAATCGTGAGCTGGCCGAAACGCACGCACTGGCTGTGGTTGGCCGAATGGCAAATATGATTGCCCATGATTTGCGCAATCCACTCTCCTCTATAAAGATGACAGTACAGATTCTGGGTAAACAGAAACCGTCCCGCTGGCATGAGGATAACCATGAGCTGTGCCAGATCGCTCTTGAGCAGGTACGCTACATGGAAGATATACTGGCTGACCTGTTGGCCTATTCACGTCCCGATACACTGAAACCGGAGTGGATCGCCATTGACAAACTGCTGGATGCCGCAATCGGACTGGTGCAGAAAAAAATTGATGAATACGGCGTGGAGCTTTCCACCTGTTACCAGTCCGGCCTGCCCACCCTTTTTGCCGATGCAACCAAACTGCGCCAGGTATTTTCCAACCTGATTGTCAATGCCGCCCAATCTACCGAACAGCAACCCGCAAACGAGAGACAAATATCAGTGCATACCCGGCTTATGCTGACCGAAACCGGACCCCGGATCCAGGTAGAAATCCACGATAACGGCTGCGGAATAGACCCCACACAACGTGAAAACCTGTTTGAGCCATTTTTCACTACGCGAGCCAAGGGAAGTGGCCTCGGACTTGCCATCGTCAAACGCATAGTGGAACAGCATCAAGGTTCGGTGATGTTGCAGGAACATGTTAACGGAGGCACCCGCGCCATTGTCATTTTGCCAACAAATGGGGTTCAGACCGGAGAAAACCGGCCTGCCGAAACAGCGGTCGGGAAACCTGATAATATTTTCCCTGTAACTGCCCAAACAGGAAACGGTTAAGCAGACATGAGCACCATTCTTATTGTTGATGACGATACCGCGAGCTGCCGCACCCTGCAGCTCCATTTCCGCAGTCTGGGGCACAAAACGCTGATGGCACACAGCATTGATGACGGGCTAACCCGTGTCCGGCAAACGCCTCCGGATCTGGTTGTGCTGGATATCCGCATGCCGGGGAGATCCGGGCTGGATGGACTGCCTGACTTCAAGAGCGCCTGCCCCGGAGCCGGTGTCATCATGATTACCGCCTTCCATGATATGGAAAGCACCATCCAGGCCATGCAGCAGGGCGCTGACGACTATATTCACAAACCGATCGACATCGATGAGCTGGACTGCGCTGTTACCCGAATCCTGACCAATGCGGATACCAGCGACGACAAGGTACAGACTCTCTCCGGCAAGGATGACAAACCACCGGCAATGGTTGGTCGCAGCCGCCAGATGAAAGAGATTTTCAAAACCATCGGTCTGGTTTCCGACAGTCCGGTCACGGTATTGATTACCGGGGAGAGCGGTACCGGGAAAGAGCTTGTTGCCCGGGCCATTCACCGCTCCGGAGGCAGGGCAGCAGGACCTTTTGTCGCGGTAAACTGCGCTGCACTGGTGGAAACCTTGCTGGAGTCCGACCTGTTCGGCCATGAAAAGGGAGCATTCACCGGTGCAGTAAGCAACCAGTCCGGCAAATTTTCCCTGGCACGCGGCGGAACCATCTTTCTGGACGAGATTGGGGAGGCATCTCCTGCAATTCAGGCCAAACTGCTGCGGGTACTACAGGAGAAAGAGTTTACTCCCCTGGGTGCAAAAAAAGTGGAACATACCGATGCACGTGTCATCGCTGCCACCAATATAGATATTGAAGAGAGCGTGAAAAACGGCCGTTTTCGCGAGGATCTTTACTATCGGTTACAGGTTGTAAATATTCATCTTCCTCCATTACGGGATCGCAAGGATGACCTTCTGGATCTGGTACAAACACTGCTTGCCCGAATCAACCGGGAAATGCACTGCAACATATCCGGGCTGACCATGGAGGTGATGGAGTGCTTTCAGCGCTACAACTGGCCCGGTAACATACGGGAGCTGGAAAATATATTGATGAAAAGCGCGGCCCTTTGTGCTGGTCACACCATCACCATGGATCTCCTGCCTTCGGCATTGCGTTGTATGGATAACCGGCATACTGCATCAACAAGCCGTCCGCTCTGGCAACTTAGTCTGGAAGAGATTGAGGCAATGCATGTTCTGCGCGTCCTCAACGCCTGCAACTGGCACAAGGGCCAGGCCTGCGAAATTCTCGGAGTCTCTCGCCCCCGGCTGCGGCGCATGATTCAACACCACCGTCTCGCACCATCGGAAAGTGTCGACGAGCTGTTTCCGGGCAAGTACGATATGGATGCCTTGGAGCAGTGATAACCAGGCAAGCAACACTGAACGATTTGCGTCTGTTCAACTTCCAGCTTTTAACGTCCGGGAAGCACGGCTGACAAGCACGGCGGCGGGGAAACAGCATCTGAACAGACTGCCTTTGCCAACTTCGCTGTCAATCTCCAGGTGCCCTTGATAGCGGTTCATCACATGTTTGACGATAGCCAGCCCCAGCCCGGTTCCACCCTTCTCGCGCGAACGACCTACATCAATACGATAAAAACGCTCGGTCAGGCGTGGAATGTGGTGAGCCGCAATCCCCTGACCATGATCCTTTACCTCAAACCGGGCACCGTGGTCATCAGTCCGATGCCAGCGGATCTCTATTTTTCCACCAGCAGGAGTATATTGCACTGCATTGAAAACCAGATTGGAAAATACGCTGCGCAGTTCCTCATAATTCCCTTTGATTAACAGATCCGGATCGGCATCAAGACTGATAGCGTGTCGGCTTTCACCACTCAGGGTTAGCGCATCTTCCCGAATGGCCGTCAGCAGGGCCGACACATCCACCTCATCCGCTCCAACCGGTTGCACGCTGTTTTCCATCCGGGAAAGAAACAGCAGATCAGTCACGATATGCTGCATGCGGCAGGTCTGCTGCTCCATAAGCACAATGGAGCGCTGCCAATCCGCCGGTAACTCATCGGCACCGTCCGCCATGGATTCAAGATAACCGGCAATCACCGTCAGCGGCGTGCGCAGTTCATGGGAAACATCGGCCACAAAATCACGCCGCATCTGCTCCAGCCGATGCAGCCGGGTAATATCGCGGGCAATCAGCAAACGGCGGTTTTTTCCGTATGAAACCAAGTGCACCGACAAGATGGTGCTTTCATCCTCCGGTGACGGAATCTCGATGGGTTCATCACTATCATTTTCATCCAGATATGCCCTGAACGCAGGATGACGCAACAGATTACCGATATACTGACCCACATCGGCCGAAGGCTGCAACCCGAGCAGTTTTTGTGCCGGTTTGTTATACCACTCAATGATGTCATGCTCACCAAGCATAACCGTGGCATCAGGCAAGGCAGCCGCCAGTTTATAGAACCGTTTCAGCAAGCGGTTAAGACGTTTGCGGCGCCTGAGACTGCCTTCACGAAGGCGGTAAATGCCATCAAATGCGGTTCCCCAGGCACCCCTGGATACCGGCAGACTGCTGAGTTCCGCCTGCCGCAACCAGCGTTGCAGACGGGACAGGTTATAGAGATGCCAGACAAGATAGCCGAATGTTGCCAGAAACAGAAACAGCAGCACATGCCCTGTCGCCCACCCTAACAGCAGGGCCAGCAAGGCAACCATGATCATGCGGATATACTCTACCGTAGCGATATCGATACTCCGGTCATATCTGCGGGGAAAACCGGTATCCCGCTCCCCTTACCGTCTGAATAAATTTGTCATGCTGATACGGCTCAAGGGCCTTGCGCAAACGGCGCACATGAACATCCACAGTGCGCTCCTCGATATATGCCGTACCGCCCCACACCCGGTCGATAAGCTGATTGCGGCTGTAAACCCGCTCCGGATGACTCATCAAAAACTGCAGCAGACGAAACTCGGTCGGTCCCAGATCCACTGGCTTGCCGTGAGAGGTAATACGGTGGCTGGCCTGATCGAGATGCAATCCATTGACCTCCAGTACCTCATGTTCCGGAGAAGTAATCCGGCGCAATACCGCGCGAATACGTGCCACCAGTTCACGAGGAGAAAACGGTTTGGTGACATAGTCATCGGCTCCCACCTCAAGACCACGGATCTTGTCATCCTCCTCACCACGCGCCGTCAGCATGATAATGGGCAACTCACGGGTAGCCTCGTCCCGCTTGAAGCGCCGCGCCAGATCGATGCCGCTGATATCGGGCAGCATCCAGTCCAGCAGAACCAGATCGGGCAACCGCTCGAAAACCCGGGTTTGCGCCTCCGCCGCGTCAGCAGCCTCATCCACTTCGAAACCTGCCCGCGTCAAGGCAAATCGAACCATCTCCCGGATCGCCGCTTCATCTTCAACAATCAATACTCTCTTCGCCACGGTGTTATCCTTTTCATACTCCCGACCGCTATTTCACCAGAGAGATATTACATTCAGGTTACAGCCAAATATCGACCGGAGAGAGTTGCTGCTCCACATTGTCAAACTCCTGCCACAAATCCGCAAAACTGCGGCCGACAACAGGGTGAAGACGCTGCGGCGCAATCTCGGCCAGAGGGCGCAGGACGAAAGCGTATTTCATAATCTCATCCCGTGGAACATGCACCTGGCCTTCACTCAGAATCAGGTCATCATACAGCAACAGATCGAGGTCAAGGGGGCGGGGTGCAAAACGGTTCTCACCCCGTTTTCGGCCATGGCCGGCCTCGATGGAGCGCAGCGACTCGACAACTCCCTGAACAGATTGTTCACTATCAAAACCCGCCACCAGATTGAAGAAGTTCGCCCCGTCAAACCCCACCGCTTCGCTGTCATAAACACTGGACAACAGCAGCTCCCCGAACCGCTCGCGCAGAGCCACAATGCCGCTGCGGATGTTGCTGGAACGGTTCATATTGCTCCCCACTCCAACATAAATCCGGGCCATGCTATCCTCGCTGCCCCCGCTCGATTATCACCCCGACATCACGCGCGCCACGCACCGCACCCTTTTTGTTTACAGACAAACGAACCCACGGCACCCCGAACTCATCACGAACAATCTCCGTTACCCGCTCTGCCAGCGTCTCCACCAGCTGAAACTCGCTGGCACCAACAAATTCAATCAGCCGTTTGGCGACCGCCTTGTAGTCCAGTGTATCCTCAATAGCGTCCGAAGCCGCAGCCTTGCTGACATCGGCAGCCATCTCCAGATCCAGGCTGACCACCTGCTTGATGCGGCGCTCCCAGTCGAAAATACCGATTACTGTTTCAATGCGCAGATCGCGCAGATAGATTATGTCCATATGACAAATATCCCATCAATTCAGTATGCTGTCCACATGATATTGCCGAACCAGACATGGGGGCAATCCGCACCTGTTCCCGCCAGAATATTTGCTGGCCGCACCTGTAATCAACCATCATAATGTATGAGCATCCGTAACTACTCAGCGAATAGTCATATATTATGTAACTGCTGAGATTGCTTCTGAAATGGGTCAGGTCAAGGCGGGAAATGAGAGTTTACAAGGGTAAATAACCATTATCCAATGCAGAACTGGCACACTTCAGGAGCAAGCCGAGTAGTTACAAGCATCCACCACCAACCGGGAAACAGATAATGTTCGATGGGTTTTTGATACTGTCCGCCTATCTGCTGGGTTCACTGTCCACAGCGGTAATTACCAGCAAACTGCTGGGGCTGCCCGATCCCCGCACCCAAGGCTCTGGCAATCCGGGCGCCACCAATGTACTGCGTATTGGCGGCAGAAAAGCCGCTGTCATCACCCTGTCGGGCGACATGCTGAAAGGACTTGTTGCCGTGCTCGCAGGGCGGCTCCTGGGGGTGGACGATGCCGCAATCGCGGCGATGGGACTGGCCGCCTTCCTCGGCCATCTCTACCCGGTTTTTTTTGGCTTCAGGGGTGGCAAGGGGGTTGCAACCGGACTGGGGGTGCTGATGGGAATATCCTGGCCAGTGGGAGTGGCAGCACTGGCCACCTGGCTGCTTGTAGCGGCCCTGACCCGCTACTCCTCCCTCTCCGCCCTGTGTGCCGCAATCCTGGCACCTTTCTATACCGCCTGGTTCACAGACTCACCCGCTTTTCTGACAATGGCCATCATGTTATGCCTGCTGCTTGTCTGGCGCCACCGCAGGAATATTCGCAATCTGATCAACGACACCGAAAGCAGGATTGGCGGCAAAAAAACAAAATAACGATTTTACCCATCAATAAAGCCAAGCTTGTTGTCAGGAACTTTCACTATCCAGACAGCGCTCAATTTTAACCACTGTCAGCCGCCTCCCTATCTTCCCGACAAAAGATAGGGACTTGAATAACAAGGAGTTGATAACCATCATGGAAACTATCAGAAATCCGGGCCACCGCTATTTTCCGGACAAAACACGTCAGATAATTAAACACTTATTCTCTTCTCCACGGGAACAAAAATCATAACCTCTTATAAATCAATGGTATAAAATAACAGGCACGCCAATTGCATAAACCATCATGGGGATTGAGGTACGTATGAGAACCCGGTTTAACCGTTATACGGATATTCAGTACCCGCAACTTCATTAATCATAAGGAGAAACTTACAATGAAACTGCATCATGTAATCGCAGCATCGCTGCTGGCATTGGCCAGCATGGGGGCACAAGCGGCAACCACGTTAAATTTTGACAGCACCATCTCCGGGATATCCCCAGCCTATACGTTACCAGTAACTGGAACGATCGTGGATAACGGGGCTGTTTCAGTAACCATGGGCGGACTTGGTAGCTTTGAGCATTTGTGGAAACTTGATGTGGATGCCGCAAATGACAAGTTGTACATCAGCTTCAACAATGACACAGATCCTGCTAATGGCGTTATGGATATCACCGGCTTGACTGTGGTTGGTTCAACACCAATTTCTTTCAGCGATGTCAATGGTGACGGCTCTCTGTGGGTATACCAAGGTGGCTCGTTAGCAGCAGATGTATACAATATTAATGTTTCGGGTACAACATCTGGCATCTTGGCTGGAGCCTACACTGTCAAAATGGCACCAGTACCTCTCCCGCCCGCCGCTCTGCTGTTTGGCTCAGCCCTCATTGGTCTGGCCGCCATGAGACGCAAAAAAGCAGCCAAAGAGCTGGTTGAGGCCTAATCGGCTTTAACGTTTCTGGTCTGGCGG
>JALSHD010000172.1 GCA_026982395.1 Chromatiales bacterium
TGTCTTCCGACGACCACTTCTCCGGATTCTTCCCATCGGCTGGCACGGCTATCCCCTCGACTCTGGCTTGTTTGCGCCAATTGTACAGGGTGACATCAGAAATGCCGCTCTCTTGGGATAGCTGGGGAATCGGGATATTATGCGGTGGCATCATCTTCTGGATCACAGATTCCTTGCGTTCTGCGGCGTTCTGCGGAGTAACGGTTCATGTCTCACTCTCTATCGCCCGCCTCAACTTCGATTACAATGATCATGTGAGACGACAACTATCCTGACAGAGGGAGGACCACGCTCAGTACCAACTCGATGCGGCGCCTGCAGGCCATGTTCCCGCATCAGCCGCCGAATAAGGGAGTTCACCCTCATGCCGCACAATGCGCATCTCCAGCAGCTCCTTGTCCATCATCAGGTCGCCCACCAGCCGCTTGGCCCGTTTGAGTTCCTTCTCCAAGGCGGTGACATTGGGATCGTCGGCACAACATTTCAAGCCCGCCATACCGGCCTCCAGGAACTCGTCGCGCCACTCGGATAACACCGCTGCTGGCTGGCCCGTCTCACGGCTCAGCACATCCAGGCTCTCACCACGGCGCTGGCGCAAAACCACCTCCTGCTTACGCTTGGCAGACTACCGTTTCAGTTGTCGTTTCTCACTCATGGACACATCCTTTCAGTCTCGGTCTACGACCAAATGTGTGTCCAGTTTATTCGGGAGGCAACCCAGAATAGTTTATGCGATTGCGATGTACTAGGGATCTAGTATAGCGATTTATATTACTTAAGGATGCCTTATACAACGCTACAATCATGACAAACATTCCATACTTAACTACGCTGGCACCTGTGATTTTATAGGTAACTATAGACAAAAGCAGTAAAGCGATAATAGTTTGGAACGCTCTTAAAGCTTTGTGCCCAGCAATTTTCGCTGCAATATAACCAATTGGAACAAGATAAGTGATTGGAAGAACGGCAATTTCTGCCGGCATTTTTCGAAATAACCCAGGAATAAACGCAGTAATCGCTCCAACAGCAAACAAGTAAACAAGCGGGTTAAATCTGTTTACTCTATTCCACTCAAAGATCAATCCAAAAATAAGCCCATATACAATACCTAGCACAATAACCCCGGCATAGCCAAAGTTCATAAAACTTTCAACATGGGTTGAAATTGTCTCTCCACCGATTGAAGTTGCTCTTCTGTGCTGTTCAATAAACACGCTTTCCAGAAACCGCCAAATATTGAGGGAATCTTCGGCTTTAAGCCCTGGAATCAAATGCGACAATGATGCCTTTAAGCTTGAGCCATTAAGAAAATCTATTTTTTCTGGAAAATACTCCATGGCAAAAGCAGCTTCGTTAATGGACCGCGAATTAAATATAGACTGCAATACCATAAAGATGGATTTATCAAAACTCACTCCATAACGAACTGACGATAGCATAACCAGTGAAAGCAGACCCGTTACAGCAAAAATAATAATGAACTTAACACTAAGAGATTTGTTGCCATACGCATAAATAAGATAGGCAGCAATTACTGCAAATACTGCTTTTTCGCGACCACCATATATTGGTTCTATAGCGATTGAAATAAAAACAGCCATTGCGCCATATCTAGCACGCTGCTTTGATCTCCCAGCAAAAATCACCATACCCCAAGCACCAACATATATTGTATTACGAAGAAGCCAAGCGTAATTGAAGATGAAATTCTCATAGGCAGCTTTGTTTGTAAAAACAGCCCTGGTTGACGCCACCTCTAAGATAGAAATTCCTTTACTTGCAAAATATATTGCTACCAAATTCATCGCCACACCAAAAACGAAAATGGTTCGTGCGGCCTGGTATCCTGTCTGGGTTCGATGTAATTTGATCGGAACGTGTGCTGGTGCTGGTGTATTAGTACGGAGAACACGAACGAACACCATACCTATCAAAATTGAAAATGACCCCGTTACCAATAACCAAATTGCGGGGAGAATTTGGTTTGGACTAGCAGGTAAGATAATATCATTTTTTTTTATCTCAGTTTCTATACCGGCTAAAATCTGAATTAGCGGATGTATTCCGATATCAATTGCAAGGCGTAGAAAGATAAAGAAAAAGGGTAAAAATATCCAACCCGGCCATTTCGATCTAAGGAAAAAATAACAAAACAGGCCTGTTATGGCAGTGGAATAATAATAAAAATCAATCGGCATTTAGAGGGTAGCGGTCAAGTCAGGAGCGATGAAATCAGATCAAGTTTATCCTAAAGCTCGTTAGGATCATCATGAGGTTAGGGAACAAATCCCGCTTAATAGTAAGCCTCCTAAATTTAGCACTTTTCAGGAATGGAGGCTAGATTCGATAGAACCAATAGGGGTGGATCAATTTGATTCTTGTCATTTTACCGACTTACTGCATTGCTCAACCATTCGTACCGCTTTACTCACCCTAAAAAGGTTCTATTCATGAATCTTCCCTCTCTGCTCGCATGCTACTCATACATCTACCATGGTATTTCTGATTAGGCACCCCAAACAAGTTAGTGAATCATCATAGGCAGGTTCTGAAAACCCTTTGATTTTATAAGAATTTATCACGTTCAACAGTGCTTTGTGGGAATGAAAACCTAGTTTTGCTTTTCTATATTATATTCGGTTCTTATGTCTGCATTCTTCTGGTGCAAACATAACCTATTGAATATCTGAAGATTCTTCCTTAATAACTAAATATAAATATATCGTGATTATAAATGTATCGTGATCCACGATTGTCGTCGTTTCAGGGGGGCTCAAACGGCATTACATCGTTATTGCCGAAGCTTCTCGGTAAAGGGTAACCCCCTACGATTTATAACCGTTTCAGGCACGCTACCGCCCTACCACGTCGTTGACATAGTATGGCTGATGTTTCTTTCAGTCCTCTCGCTATATTTCCGGATAGCAAATTCCACAACACAGCTGTTTGTTGGTTGCTTGTTTAGGCAACTACCGTTTGGGCAGTTGCCTGTTATTCCTCTCCGGAGCCTGTATTGCTATCTATCCGCCAGCCAGTTGTATCTGTTCTCTTTTCAGCACCACCCGGTTTTGTTCTCCAAGAACGTTCAACAAAACAATGACGCGTTCTTCACCGCTTTTTTTGTGAAAAACTCCGGCCAGTCCCGCAAATGAACCTTCGATGATACTGACACTATCACCCGGTTTGGGTTCGGGTACCAGTTCGATATAAATCCCGGACGGATCTGTAGCGGATGTTTTGAGCAACCGAATGATATCGTCCGGGACGCTGGCCAATTCGTTTCCGAACCGAACCAGTTGGGTTACGCCCTTGGTGTAACGGATCGAAGAGATGTTGTCGTAGCCGGGATCGAAGCGCACAAACAGGTAACGGGGAAACATGGCTTCGATTACCTTGACCCGTTTCCCCCGTTTGATCTGTTCAAGCTGGATTCTTGGACAGTAGGTGTCAAACCCCTGCCGAATGAGGTTTTCCTCGGCAACTGTCTCCTGTCTTGGTTTGGTATGAATAGCAAACCACTTTTTCATGAACTAGATATCCCCCACCAAATCCATTTGCGCTCTATCTCCTGCATCTGCAGCTGGCCACTGCTTTTCTAGACAAATTTCGAAGCTGGTACATTTTCCGGCCCTGAAATCCTGATTCCTGCCACAGCTTATCCCAAAAGCAACGGCTAACGCTTCAGGCTGACATCAAATACCCTTAGGATATTACTTGCTCTTTACTCTGAAAATTGTGAGCAACCTGGATCTTTCAGGTAAAATTTTTGGCAAATAGATATGCCGCAATCTCCACCTGCTAATTCAACCCTGATACCCATACTAAATAACCGTTCCGAATACCAGATCAGTTGGAAAGTTATCCAACATATTCCATACATATGATTCATGCAAGAGTGTAACCTAGCGCCCTCCTTGGGTGTACTGGTATTCGGAACATTTATTTAGAGACCCGCTACATGTCGGAAGTATGAAGAGCAATTTCCATATCGCCGCCTTCGCAAATTAGATTATCTTAATAATACCATAATACCGCAATCGCGAAAAAAAAACAGCCTTTTTGATTAGAACCCCACGGTCAAAACAAAAGCCAGCCGGCAACACCTAGAACGCCGGCGTTGCCCGTTCTCTATATGCCTATATACCGGTCAATGTACTTCCAGCCAGAAAACGGACTCTCCGCACAGAGGGAAATGAAATGGACATATGCACTTTTTCACGAGAGCTGTGTCAACCCTGCGCTCAAACCCTCATGTACCATTGTTTGCACACTGCGGTTCCCGGCAATTATCCATTGGATAACGACATTTCTTTACCCACACTTGGGGGTATTTACAATTCCGGCTCGCATAGCCGCCACGCTTGCAAGATTGAGTGCCGTTAACCCTGCTACTCCTTCGCTGCCCGCAAAAAGACGCGGGTAACTTACCCAGCGGATAGTTACTTCAGATTTTCGATTCCATGTTTCCTCTGGCAAAATACAGAACGTGTGAAGCTGGCCACTGCGCTTCAAAATGGTGCCTAGGAATGCTAAAGATATTCGTGGTATTGGGTCGTATGCTTCCTCTATAAGCACCAAAACAAGCGATATAACCGGCAGATTCCGCCATTTTCAAGGATTTATCATCGACATCTGCTAATCTACCGTAGGGCCAGGCTATATATTTACATTCATAATCCAGGCGAGATTCCAACTCGTTTTTTGAGCCCAGGATCTCGTCCCTCATTAACGTTTCATTATTTGATATCATTGAAAATCTGGCATGGGTTCTGGTATGTGAACCAATTTCAAACCCGGCGGAAAGCATTTCGCGCAGATCACTCCATCTCAACATTTCTATTACGGAGTTATATTTCGTGGTTTCCAGACAATATACCCGCACTTTATCAAAGTCTGCCTCAATCAAAGCCGAAGGAACAAAGAAAATGGCAGGGATCTCATGCTTTTCCAGAATTGGAACTGCATTGGTAAAGTTATTTCGAAATCCATCGTCAAACGACAAGTGATAATATTTTTTATCAATTTCTCTTGTTCCCTGAATCATTTCTATGCATGTATCTGTATCAACAAACTCTCCGTATTCTTTCAACCTGCAAAGTATTCGTTCAAAACTTTCTTTCTGATCATCAAATACATAATGGCAATGTAGACACCGGAGGAAATTGTCTTCCAGCCCCCTGTTAACGGCAGAATTAACTGAGAGCGCTACGTTTCTGAGAAATGCCCTTGATTTTCCGATAATCCCGGGTGGCAGGGGGACACCCTCCCTGAAACAGGTCGCATATTTTTTACCACTCATGCTCATATTTTTTACCTCTCATACTGATACCGAAACCACACAAATTGAAACTTTTTTGCAGTTATCTTTGTTCGCAGTTTTTTCGGAAGCGAATTCCGGCAGAAACCCAAATAAAAAGCGCCGCAATAGGCATCCTTGTATTACATTTTGCGAACCAATGAAGCAAAAGGTGGTGCCGACGAGAGGAGTCGAACCTCCGGCCTACTGATTACGAATCAGTTGCTCTACCAACTGAGCTACGTCGGCGTCTTTCCGGGAGTATCTTTCTTCTCCTCCGGGGAGCAATCCTGCCCGCCGCTATCTATCCTTGGATAGCCGGGGTTATTATTGTTTGTTTCATAAATCCAAAAGGCCAAAAAACTCTTGCTATCAACCAGCATTCCGGCAACGCAGCACTTTCCAATAACCAAAGAGATTGACGCTACGCATCTCTATCACCTCCAGCCGGGTTCTCTGAAGAAAATCCTCAAGGTCAAAATCAGGGCGGAATCCGGCCAGCTTTGACAATGGGGAAAGAAGGCTTTCAGCGGACTTGAGCAATGGATTACTTGAGCGAAAATGGTTGGCAATAAAAATTTCGCCGTCGGGTTTGCACACCCTCGACATTTCCTTGACCAATTGAACCGGGTCAGGGACAACAGATACAACATACATCGCAACAACCTTGTCGAAACTGTTGTCGCCAAACTGCATTTTCTCGGCATCCATTTCAAGAACAGCCTCGACATGGGTCAGCTCTTCCAGTTCGACCCGCTGATGTGCCTTGGTCAGCATTTCAGCAGAAATGTCGATGCCGGTAACCTTTACGTCATCAGGATAGAGTGGCAGCGATAGACCCGTGCCAACACCAACTTCCAGAATATTATCTCCCGGGCGGCAATCCAGCACCTCTATAATTGCTTTGCGGCCCGGATGAAAAATAGGGCCAAATACGACATCGTAGATGCGGGCATAACGCCGATAGGCCGTTTTTATCGCATCAATATTCATTGCCCGTCCTTAATGCACATATACTCCGCATTATCACAACCGCTCCACTCCGGTATCAACCGGCCACCAAACCATAATGACTCAGCATTTGCCGGTTGCCCTTCGTGCCAGCCGGCAGGTTTGAAATATCGCCTTCCGGCATACCCCGCTCGGGTACGACTACAGGGCACCTCTTGAAACGCTCTGCTCCGCAATGGCGGCGCCAGCCTCGTTATTAACCCGGCAAGCAACAATAAATATTGTATTCAACCGTGGCCTGTCGTTGAATATCATAGGGCCAGGGGCTTCAGGCAGTTACGGGCTCTGCGTTCCAGCGCGCCGGACAGGGATGTTCAAGTGTCGCGAATGCATGGATGCACCGGTGCGACCTTGACAAGGGAACTACCCTTGCCTGCGCACTGCGCCCTGGTCCAGTACCTGCCTGAAGCCCTGAATGCGACATATTATTGTTGCCGGGTTAATATAACTGCAATATTTGTCAAGCAAGTGCGCAAAAATGGTGGGCCGTCCGCGACTCGAACGCGGGACCATCGGATTAAAAGTCCGGTGCTCTACCAACTGAGCTAACGGCCCGAAAATGAAAGTCGGCTATAATATAGCAGTTGCCGGAAAAAAACAAAGTGAAATGAAGGAAAAACAGGAGAGAACGAAAAATAACCCCAATATATCAAGCAGATAACAACACCCCCAGTGCACACAAAAAAATAGCCTTCCCCTGTTTTGATGGGGTAACCAGAAAATTCGATTTTTCCCCCTTCGCGCGCGATGCCATTGGTACCATTGGAAATAGGGTCATATCCCTGTTCCACAAACAGGCTGCTGAAAAACGGAATTTTTCAACAGCATGTTAAAGGGGTATACTGCCCGTTTTGCGGGTCAAATTGAATTTATGCGTTATCAAACTGATGATCTGCGTATCGCGGACATTAAGGAAGTCTTACCGCCAGTTCAGCTTCATGAGCAGCTGCCTCTGTCCGATGCCGGTTCAAAAACCGTAGCCGCTACCCGGCAGCAGATTCACCATATCCTGAGCGGTGAGGATGATCGGCTCCTGGTTGTTATGGGACCGTGTTCCATTCATGACACCAAAGCAGCTATTGAGTATGCAGAACGTCTCAGGAAGCTTATACCCAAGGTTCAGAGCGAAATATGTCTGGTTATGCGGGTCTATTTTGAAAAACCGCGTACAACCGTTGGCTGGAAGGGGCTCATTAATGACCCGAACCTGGACGGCAGTTTCCAGATCAACAAAGGACTCTATCTGGCGCGTCAGCTACTGACTGACCTGGTTAATATGGGGGTTCCCACGGGTACAGAGTTTCTCGATCTTATCAGTCCCCAGTATGTTGCGGATGCGGTAAGCTGGGGCGCCATAGGTGCCCGTACCACGGAAAGCCAGGTACATCGAGAGCTGGCCTCTGGCTTATCTTGCCCGGTGGGGTTCAAAAACAGTACAGATGGCAGCCTGCGCGTTGCCATTGATGCCATCGGCTCTGCTTCTCATCCACACCATTTTTTATCTGTAACCAAGGCTGGACGGTCAGCAATTTTCTCTACTACCGGCAATGAGGATTGTCATATCATTTTGAGAGGCGGAACCAGCGGTCCCAACTATGATCAGGAGAGCATTCGAAATGCCGTGGCACAACTGAAGCAGGCCAGCCTCCCTGCGCGCCTGATGGTAGACTGTAGTCACGCCAACAGTTTGAAGCAACATGAACGCCAGTTGTTGGTCGGTAGAAATATCGCGAAACAGCTGACAGCAGGCGAACACCATATAATCGGTGTTATGGTAGAAAGCCACCTGATTGCCGGACGACAGGATATCGAGCCGGACAAAGAGATGGTTTTCGGGCAAAGCATTACGGACGCCTGTCTGGGCTGGAGTGACAGCGAGCAGTTAATCCGCGAATTGGCCGATGCCGTGCAAACCCGGCGAAAACTCCTTCACGGCTAGTTTCTTTCAAGCCGGGCGCTATTCCGGCATTGCGGCCATTTCTCCCCTTCAAAAAAAAGGGCTGATTTGAACCACCGGGCATTAATTCTGTCTATTTACTGGAGCTTTTTTACAACCAAAAGGAAATCAGAGTGAAACTAAAATTACTATCCGTTTTATCACTGGCTACGCTGACTGCCATACCGCTTGCCGTTGCCACAGAACTTGAAACTGAAAAGCAGAAAGTCAGTTATATCATCGGTTATCAGGTCGGTTTGAATCTGAAACGTGAAGGTGCCGAGGTCGAACCATCACTGCTTGCCGAAGCGATCCGGGATGCACTGGATGGCGCCGAACCAAAACTGTCAAGGGAAGAGATGCAGGCCACAATGAAGGCTGTTCAGGAAAAGAAAGTAAAGGAACAAAAAGCCATACTGGAGAAGAACGAGAAAGCGGGTCAGGATTTCCTTGCGGCCAACAAGAAGAAACAAGGAGTCGTTGAGCTGCCAAGCGGTCTGCAGTACAAAGTAATTAAGGCAGGTTCTGGCAACCAGCCGAAGGCGGACGATACCGTTTCAGTGAACTACAAGGGCACATTGATCAACGGAAAACAGTTCGACAGCTCTTATGATCGTGGACAACCTGCAACCTTCCCTCTCAATGGAGTAATCCAGGGCTGGCAGGAAGCGTTGCAACTCATGAAAGAAGGGGCCAAGTGGGAAATTTATGTACCAGCCAAGCTGGCTTATGGTTCACGTGGGGCGGGAAGTGACATTGGCCCTGGTGAAACCCTGATTTTTGAAGTCGAACTGCTCGAAATCCAGAAGAAAGATAAAAAATAAACCGGCTGCCTGTGTTGCCGGGGTCAATTTGTTTCCACCCCGGTAGCAACAGGCCCAGGCCTCCCCGATAGTGTCGCTACCGGCGCACGCACGCGGCGTACCCGTTTGGTCGGTTGTACATCAGGAGTTGCGAAGCAAGAAAAGCGTCACCCTGTTCCTGCTCTGGCAGGAATACCGGGAGACCCACCCCGAGGGTTACCAGTACAGCTGGTTTTGTGAGCACTACCGTGCCTGGCGGGGGAAGCTTGATGTCGTCATGCGCCAGGAACATCGGGCGGGTGAGAAGCTGTTTGTGGATTACGCCGGACAGACGGTTCCGGTGATGGATAGAGCGACCGGGGAGATCCGCGAGGCGCAAGTCTTTATCGCGGTGCTCGGCGCCTCCAACTACACCTATGCCGAGGCCACCTGGACACAGGGTTTACCGGACTGGATCGGTTCACACTTGCGGACCTTTGCCTTCCTCGGCGGTGTGCCGGAACTGGTCGTGCCCGACAATCTCCGTGCCGGTGTGACCAAGGCGCATCGTTATGAGCCGGATACCAATCCCACCTATCAGGACATGGCTTCCCACTATGGCGTCGCGGTACTGCCGACCCGCGTTCGTCGCCCGCGTGACAAAGCCAAGGTTGAAGCCGGGGTGCTGATCGTTGAGCGCTGGATCCTGGCGGCGCTACGACACCGTACCTTCTTCTCCCTGGCCGAACTCAATACGTAAGCGTCCATTCCGCACCGCCATTGCCCCACACGTGATTAACGGAGGCGTTTTTTCTTCTTGCCGGCCGGCTGTTGTGGTTCGGTAGACCCGGCATCCTTCACTGCCGACAGCAGGTGCG
>JALSHD010000173.1 GCA_026982395.1 Chromatiales bacterium
CTACCCCCTTGCTGCGCAGAGAGTCCCACACAATCCGGTTGGACGGGAACTCTTCATCGCTGCTGACGATATTGTCGCCCCGGTTCCACTCCAGTCCCCAGGCGATTACGGACAGCCCTTCGGAGGTATTTTTGAGCAGAGCGATATCATCAGCAGCAGGGGCGTTGATGAGAGTGGATAGCTGTGCACGCAGCCGCGCTTCTCTCTCTGCCCAACGAGGGTAGTTACGAGCTCCTTCGGCACCATTTTCCCGGGCGAAGGACTCCACCGCCCGGCAGGTGCGCTGTGGCCAGGGAGCTACGGCAGCATGATTCAGATAAACAAGATCCGGCTGCAAGGCAAACTCTTCGGCAAGTAACTGTTGTCGGTTCATTCCGGTACTCTATCACGTCAGCCGCCAACCCGGTTTGCCATTGTCATGCTGGCATCCTTGATTATATGGATCCCGCCACGCACGACAATCACCGCAATCATCAGACCGATAACCAGATCTGGCCAGGACGAGTTCAGATAGCTTACCAGCACACCACCGGCAATGACCCCGGCGTTGGCGATGACATCGTTTCTGGAGAAGATCCAGCTGGCCCGCATATGCACCTCTCCATGGCGGTGTTTGTGGATCAGCAGCAGGCATGCGCTGTTGGCCGCCAGCGCGATCAGCCCGACCACAATCATGAATGACGGCTCCGGCTCGCTGCCCGTGATGGTACGGCGCAGAATGTCGAACAGTACACCGGCCCCAAGCAGTATCTGCAGTATGCCGCTCACGCGGGCAGCGCTTGCCTTCAGCCGCAGGCTCCTGCCCACAGCGTACAGGGCGATGGCATAGACCGAGGCGTCGGCCAGCATGTCCAGCGAGTCGGCGATCAGGGCGGTGGAGTCAGCGACTATTCCGGCGCCGAGCTCGGCCAGAAACATCACGCCGTTGATGGCGAAAAGTGCGATGAGCGTGCGGCGCTCCTCCCGGTTTCCGATCTCTATTTCACAACCGCAACCGGACATCAACGGCAGACCCTGTTGCAGTGGTTGATCTCGAACTCCAGGGTCGAATGGGCGATGGCGAAGCGCTGTTCGAGCCCTTTTTTCAGGGCGCTCTTTATCTGCTCGGTAGCGGCGAAATCGGCGATCACCACATGGGCCTCCAGGGCGTTTTCATGCTCGTCCAGCTGCCAGATATGAACATGGTGGACATTCCTTACCCCCTCGACCTGCTCCATGGTGGCGATCACCTCATCCACGGAGATCCCTTCCGGCGTTCCCTGCATCAATATGTGGATGGTCTGCGGCAGCATGGTGGCTGCCTGGTAGAGCACGTAGCCGGCGATCAGCAGGGTCAGGAGGGTGTCGCTCCAGTACCACTCATAGAGCAGGATCAGGCTGCCCGCGACAATGACCCCGACCGAGGCCAGCGCATCAGAGACATTGTGCAGGAAGGCGGCGCGGATGTTCATGCTGTGCCTGGACATGGTGTAGGTCAGGATCGCGGTGGCGACGTCGATCACCAGTGCAATCGCGGCCACGATGACTACCGTCCACCCCTCGATGATCTGCGGCTCATACATGCGCCACAGCGCCTCGTAGATCAGATAGAGTCCGACAATCACCAGCGTGACCAGATTGATCAGCGCCGCGATCACCTCGGCCCGCTTGTAACCGAAGGTCTTGAAGTGGTCCGGCGGCTGTCTGCCGATACGGCGCGCCACCCAGGCGATCAGCAGTGACGCGGCATCGCTGAAGTTGTGCAGGGCATCGGCGATCAGGGCCAGACTGCCGGAGACGATGCCGCCCACCACCTGCGCCAGGGTCAGCAGCATGTTGATGGCGATGGCCCACCCCAGGCGGCGGTCGCCCATCGCCTCTACGTCGTGACTGTGGTCATGTCCCATTCGTGTTTATCCTTTGTGGTCACTTGCCCTGCTGAGGCGCACAAGGCAATAGCATGCACCATGAAGAGCATAAAAGACATGAAGGCATTTCGCCGGATATGCTGTCACAACTTGCCTTTTCAGCTCTTCATGCCCTTCATGGTGCAAATAGCTCCCTACCGCATATCCGCCAGTTTACCTCTGGAGAACCAGGTATAAAGAGATGGCAGCACGAACAGCGTCAGGAATGTCGCGGTCAGCAGTCCACCCACGATTACCGTGGCCAGCGGTTTCTGAATCTCCGCCCCGACGCCGGTGGAGAGCAGCATGGGGATCAGCCCCAGTGCGGAGGTGATGGCGGTCATCAGTACCGGACGCAGCCGGGAGGTTGCGCCGCTGAACACCGCTTCGTTCACCGCCAGGCCGCCGGCGATGCGCTGGTTGATGCTCTCCACCATCACCACGCCGTTGAGTACCGCCACGCCGAACAGGGTGATGAAGCCGATGGAGCTGGGTACCGACAGATACTGGCCGGAGATGTAGAGCGAGAATACGCCGCCGATGACTGCCAGCGGCACGTTGACCAGGATGAGCAGCGCCTGTCCCACCGAGTTGAACGCAAAATAGAGCAGCAGGGCGATCAGCGCCAGTGACAGCGGCACCACCATGGAGAGTCTTTTCTGCGCCCGTTGCTGGCTTTCGAACTGGCCGCCGATATCCACCGAGTAGCCCGGCGGCAGCTCTACCTGGCTGTCGATGGCCTCTCTGATGTCGGCCACCACGCTGCCCATGTCGCGCCCCTGGACGTTGGCCTGGATCACGACCCGCCGCTGGACATCGTCGCGGCGCACCTGCGGCGGACCCGACTCGATGCTGATTCGGGCGACATCCCCCAGCCGCACCCACGGCCCGGTGGGGGATTGCAGGCGCAGGTTGGCGATGGTGTCCGGATCGGCGCGGAACTGCGGGGCGAGGCGCACGTAGATATCGTAACGCTCGTTGCCGTTGATGATCTGTCCCGCCGCGCGGCCGCCCAGGCCATCCCTCACCACCGCCATCACATCGCCCACCGCCAGTCCGTAGCGGGAGAGCTGGCCCCGGTCCGGCCGGACCACCAGCTGCGCCTCTCCGGCGATCTGCTCCATGGCCACATCCCTGGTGCCGGCGATCCCCTGGATAACCTTCTCGATCTCCTGCCCCTTCTCCGCCAGCACCGCCAGGTCGCGGCCAAACAGCTTGATGGCCAGCTGCGCCCGGACGCCTGACAGCAGCTCATCCACCCGGGTGGCGATGGGCTGGGAGAAGTTGAGCAGCAGGCCGGGGTGCTGCTCCAGCTTTTTCTCCATCAACAGCTGCAGCTCCTGCCGGTTGCTGGCGCTGGTCCACTCGCTGACCGGTTTCAGACCGATATAGATCTCGATGTTGTTGACCGGCTCCGGATCGCCGCCGATCTCCGGGCGGCCGATCCGGCTCAGGGCGTAGTTGACCTCGGGGAACTCCAGCAGCATCGCCTCCAGTTTGGGAGCCACCTCCAGGGTGGTCTTCAGGCTGGAGGAGGGGGCCAGGGTGACGCGCAGGTTGATGGTTCCCTCCTCGAGCTCGGGAACAAACTCGGTGCCCAGCCGGGGGAGCAGGGCGAGTGCAGCGATCAGCAGAAGCAGCGCACTGCCGGTTACCACCCTGGGCCTCTGCAGCGCCCAGCCGAGACCGCGCCGGTAGAGGTTGTCCAGCGGCTTCAGGACGAAGCTCTCCTTCTCCCGGATCCCGCTGCGGAACAGGTAGCTGGCCAGTGCGGGCACGATGATGAGCGCCACCAGCACCGCTGCCACAATCGCCAACATGATGCTGATCGCCATGGGTTGAAACAGCTTCGCCTCCACCCCCTCGAAGGTGAACAGCGGCATGAATACCACCAGGATGATGGAGGCGGCGAAGAATATCGGGCGCACCACCTCCTTGCCCGCCTCCTGCAGGCGCAGGGCGATGCCGTGGCGATCGTTTCCGACATCGTACGGATCGGGGTCGTCACCGCGAACCAGCGCGCGCAGATCCTTCTCGTGCGCGGCGTCAGGGTGGGAGAGATGCTTGAACATGTTGTCCACCATCACCACCGAGCCATCCACCAGCATGCCGATGGCGACCGCCAGCCCCCCCAGCGACATCAGGTTGGCGGAGAGCCCGAACCAGGCCATGATCATCAGCGCGATGCCGATGGAGATGGGGATGGAGATCAGCACCAGGAAGGTGGCGCGCAGGTTCATCAGAAACAGCGCCAGTACCACGATGATGAACACGAAGGCCAGCAGCAGAGCGTTGACCACCGTCGTCACCGCCTGGCTGATCAGATCCGCCTGGTCATAGAACGCCTCGAAGCGCACTCCCTCCGGCAGCGCCTGCCGGATCAGGGTGGCGCGTTCGTTGATACCGTCGATGGTGGCCTTGGTGTTGGCGCCCATGCGCTTCAGCACGATACCTGCGACCACCTCGCCCAGCGCCTCCGGCTCGCCCCCGGCATTCCGGCGGGTCATGGTCACCGCCCCCTGGCGGATCTCGCTGCCCAGCTCCACGGTGGCTACCTGCGCCACCGTCACCACCGTCCCATCGATGGTCTTCAGCGGGATCTGGCGCAGCTCCTCCAGCCCCTGCTCGTCATGGCCGAGCCAGCCGACGCCGCGGATCACCAGCTGCTCCTGACCCCGATCCATGTACCAGCCGCCGGCATTGCTGTTGTTGTTCTCCAGCGCATCCACCACATCCTGTTGGCTCAGGCCGTAGGCCAGCAGCCGGGAGGGATCTAGGTTGACCTGGTACTGCCGGACATGGCCGCCGAATGACAGCACATCGGTCACCCCGTCCACCGGCATCAGCAGCAGTTTGACCACCCAGTCATTGAGGCTGCGCAGCGCCATGGCGTCGTACCCGGCATCCTCGTCGGCCACCAGCAGATACTGATAGACCTGCCCCAGACCGGAGGTGTTGGGACCGATCTCGGGCGTGCCGACCCCTTCCGGGATCAGCTCTTTCGCCGACTGCAGCCGCTCGAACACCAGCTGGCGGGCGAAGTAGATATCGGTTCCTTCCTTGAACACCACGGTGATACCGGACAGGCCGGTCTTGGAGATGGAGCGCACCTCCTCCACGTCGGGCAGCGCATACATCACCGCCTCGATTGGGAAGGTGATCAGCTGCTCCACCTCCTCGGGCGCCAGCCCGGGGGCCTCGGTGTTGATGGACACCTGCACATTGGTGACATCGGGAAAGGCATCCAGATTCAGTTTCGGAATAACAAAGAAGGCGGACGCAATCAGCGCCAGCAGGGCAATCACCACCAGCAACCGGTTGGTGACCGACCAGTCGATCAGACGATTCAACATGGTATCTCTCCCGGTCAGTGGTTGTGCGGATCGAAGCCGCCCTTGGCCATCTGGGACTGGACGAAGAACGCCCCCTCGCCCACGATGGTGGTGCCCTCGGCGATGCCCTCGATCAGCATCCGGTCACCCGCCGTGGCCAGCACCTTCACCTCCTGCGGCTCGAAACGGCCGGGAGCGGTCTCCACGAACAGCTGCCAGTCGCCGTCGGGGCTGCGCAGGACGGCAGCCACCGGCACCACGATTCCCTCACGTTTCTCCTTGCCCTCGATCACAACATTGACAAACTGGCCGGGGTGGAGGGAGTCGTCCGGGTTGGCCACCTCCAGATGCAGGGCCAGGGTGCGGGTGGTCTCATCGAGGGTATGGCGGGCCTGGACAACCTTGCCATCCAGCCAGCGATTCCCCACCTGGATGCGGGCGGGTGAACCGAGGGTGACGCGGGCAGCGCTGTCAGGGGTCAGACGGGCCTCTACCCAGAGCACGCTCTCGTCGCTGATCTCCATCAGCAGATGGCCGGGCTCCACCAGCTCTCCCACCACGAAGTCGTCACTGATGACGGTGCCGTCCTGAAACGAGAGCAGCTGGAACTCTCCGGTGGCGCGGGAGGCATCGCCGGTGCGGATCAGCGAGTCGATCTGTTTTTTGGTCATGCCGTAGGCGCTGACCCGGGCATAGGCCTGCTGCCAGGCGATCTGGGCGGCAACATAGCGCTTCTCCGAAACCACCTTGCGGCCCAGCTTCTTCACCCGGCGCAGCTCCACGTTGGCCTCCATCAGATCCCCCTGCGCCTCCGCCATCTCCACGCTGGAGAGGGTGATCAGCGGCTCTCCCTTGCGGACATGATCCCCGAGCCGGACATGGCGCTCCATCACCTGGGCAGGAATGCGCGGGGTTATCCGGGTAGTGCGGTAGGCATCGAGCATCACCTCGCCGGGGGAGGTGATCGCCTCGCCCAGGGAGCTGCGCTTGACCACCATGGTCTCGATACCGGCCATTGCGCGCTGGGCGGCGGTCAGCTCGACATCGCTGGCCTCCTCTCCGTGCCCGTGACCATCGCCATGATCATGCCCTCGCTCTTCGTGGCCATCGTCGCTGTGAGCATGCCCCTCCGCAGCGTGCTTGTGCCCTTCGCTGCCGTGATCGTCATGCCCCTCCTCGATCTCTATGCCGGAGAAGTCATCCATTCCGGCATCCTCCTGGTGGCCATGCTCCTTGCCGGCAAAAGCGGTGGTGGAGGCTGCCATGCCCAGCAATATCAATAGAATCAGTCTGTTTTTCATTTCGTTACTCTCCGGAATTCCTGGTCTGTGCGGGGGACGAATCCAGCCACGGTTCGATCTGGCCGGAGGCTGCCAGCCAGGCAATGGCGGACTGCCATACCTCATTCAGCAGCATGGTTGCGGTTGCCTGGGTATCGATATTCTGTTTGGCCTGAATGAGAAAATCGGTGGCGGTCAGTTCTCCTGCCTGCCACATCTGCTCCAGCAGCTCCATCTGTTCGCGCTGCGCCTGCCGTCCGCCGGCTCTCCAGACCTGCCAGGCGTGGCTGGTGCTGTTGAAACGACCCAGGGCGGCGTTGAGACGGGCCGCGGCCCGGCGTCGGGCATCGCGCCAGGCCTGCTCCGCGGCAGCAGCATCGTGTGCCGCGGCGCGCACCTCCTCCCGGTAGTTGTTGCGGACGAACAGCGGGATGCCGATGCTCAGTCCCAGCAGCTCATCCGACTCCTCGCGCCCGGCGCGGATGCCGATGGTCGGGTCGATTTTTCCCTGTTTCCGGGCCAGTGCGATCCGGCCCTTGGCAGCTTCCATGCGGCTGCGCAGCACCGCCAGCTCCGGCAGGGTGTCGAGCAGCGCGGGATCGGCGCTCTGCGGCACCGGAACCAGATTTTCGGGCAGCTGCGGCCAGCTCTGCGCCGTCAGCCCGGTGACCGCCTGCAGCGCCGCTTCCGCCTCGGCCAGCCGGCTCTCGCTGGCCGCCTGCTCCATCAGCGCTTCGCTGTAGGCGACCTGGGCCAGCGTCACGTCCAGCGCCGCGATGTCACCCGCCGCCTGGCGCTTCTGTACCGTATCGAAGAACGCCTTCATCAACTGACTGCTGCGCTGCGCCAGCGCCCGCATCTCGCGGGCGGTGGAGAGGTCCGCCAGCGCGCCGAGCGTCTCCGCGGCGGTGTGCTGACGGATCTCCCGCAGCTGAGCTTCGGCCGCCTGAACATCCTGATCGGCAATCCGCACCAGCGCCCCGCGCTTGTCGCTCCAGTCGATGGTCTGGCTCAGGCCGAGGCTGGTGGTGTTGACCCCGGTCTGCTCCGCATCCAGCTCCAGCATCGGATTGTGCAGCGGCCGGTCGGCCCCGGCGGCGCGCGCCCGGGCCGCATCGAGCGCCGCTCGCGCGCCCTGCACGGCCGGGCTCTCAGACCATACCCGCTGTATGAATGCCGGCAGCGCCGGGGTGCTGATTGGCAGAGCGGCCACTTCGGCCGCAGATTCTGTTTCTGCCCATATCGGCAGAGTGACGCACAGGCACAGGCCTGCGCAAAGAGCTGTTTTTGAAAACATGGCGTAAATCCTTGCAGATATAACCAACTACACACCACCGGTTATCGGCCGCGGTGGTGCAAGCAATATCGGTAAGGATCAGGCGATGGGAGGTCTCAGGTGGGGAGAGAGGTAACGGAAAGGGATGGCCGCCGCCGGGAAAGCATACACATCCCGGCCTGCCGCCATGACCGGGGTGGTGGTGTCATGGACGATCCCGGTCAGGTGCGCCGCCCCGTGACAGCCGTGGTTGTCATGGTGCTGATCACTGTCCGGGTGCTGACCGGCATCATCTGCCGCCAGGTCGAACGACGCCGCATCATGCCCCGCTATCGCCTCGGGATGGCTGTCCCACGCGAAGGCCATCCCCGAACAGAGGTGAACCAGCAGCAACAAGCAGAGCAATAGTTTTTTCATTGGGGCTAATGTAGGTGAAGCGTGGTTACACTGTCAACATATAAATATAAGGACTTTGTCAAAAGGATACTCTCAATTACCGTTCGTGGCGAGGTTCCGATCCTTTCTTGCCCTAGTGGCATTATGCCTCACCAACCAAAAAATCCTCAGAATTTAACACACTCAGATAATTGAGAACGCCTCTGGCAGAGCAAGTTCCATATGCCGGTCAGATTATCCCGCTTTTCTGGCCGGAGGCATTATCATATTAATCGCACCGTTGTCCTGCAGCAGTTTCGCCGTTTTGAGTGATAGGGCAGTATGAGGGTTTTCATCACGAATCATGAAGGATTCAAACCCGGAAAGTGCATCAGGGTTTTCCAGTAGATGATGGGAGATAATCAGCGACGCAGCACTCCAAACCTGTTTCAGATTGGCACGCCGTCCAATCAGACCTCCTCTTTTGCCATCATAATATTCTGCCCAGTCATCCTGCTCCAGCCGTTCAGCGGCCACTGCTACAGCACGCTTGGCAAGATCACGCCGGCCGGTGCGAATTGCTGCTCCGGTAAATGCCCACAACAGGCAAGGCCAATGGCCGCCATTATGGTATGACCAAGGCCTGTTTTTGGGATCACTTCCGGTTGTATAGGCCCACTCATCCCCCTCAACTGCCGGGTAACATATCTTCACCGGCATCTCGCCGATCATTTGGTCCCAGCGTAACTCATACAGGCTCATGATCTGATCCGCCTGCGAGGATGTTGCCAGGCCAAACAGAACAGACAGAAGGTTCCCAAATGAAAAAAAACGGAAATCGATTCGGCTTGGGCCCAGATTCCCCAACAGATATCCAGCCTGTTTTGGTAACCAGCCATCAATCCAGTCGGGGATGGACTCCGGATATATATTAAGAACATTAGTTACATCATGGCCGAACTCTTCACTTTGATATCGGTGAATTTCATTCAGCCTTTCGGTATCCAGCCAGTAGTAGATCCGCACATAGGAACGCAATGTCTGCAGCCGTTTTTTGCACATGGCGAGGAGACGATCATTTTCCTCTCCAGGCAACAATAACTCCTGCGTGGTAAACAGCATCCCGTAGAACAGCGCCTGTATTTCCAGCGGGTGGCCGTGCACTCCCATGCGCCGATCTATCATGAATGATGCATCGGGAACCAGGAGGGAAGGGGATGTCTCAAAGTTTTCCTTTAAATAGAGCTGCAGATTAAGGCGCAAACCTTCTTGAAATTCCGGGCTGTGAGCCAGTTGCACGTCGCCAGTGGTGATAACATAAGCACGTAGCAATAGCGTCCACCACAATGCGGAATCTACCGGGGCAACACGGCCAATAGCCCTGTCACCAAAGTCCGCAGAGGGCATGTCATCTTCGTCACTGTCATTGGGAACCCGAAAACTTGCCGGCATCAGCCCAGGGGCACGTTCATGACCCAGTATGATTGGCTGCTGTGCTCTTAATTCAAGCACCATGCGCAGAAAATTTTCTACGATTTCCGGTTTCCCCTCCATCAAAAACACCAGCGCAGAAGGAACAAAGTCACGAACAAAACATTCCGCATAGTTAGGGGCTACCAGAGCAGGATCCAAGGCTGCCAGCGTTCCTACCGGGTTACTTCCATGATGCAGGATGGACTGCTCCAGCAGTTCGTGGGCGGAGTCCAGAATGGTTTTCGGTATAGTCATGAGGGTGTTTGATTCTCTTTATGTATGGTGTTGTTATCGTTGAGTGACGTTTAAACTTTAGGGCACCTACAGTTCGGGGTGAGCATTATTTCCCGGCATGGCTGTCGAACTTCTCTATTGCTGCTGAAACAAAATCACATACATGCTGGAACTCCTTGTAGCGCTCTTCGTCAAGACAGGCTGCATTCCGGTGACAGTCACAATAAAACATCCCTATTGGACGATCTTTCAGGAACATTGACCTGGCAAAAAAACTATCGGCATCCAACGCATTCAGTATTTCGGAGGGCAACAGCTTTTTGAATCTGTCTCTGTTTTCATCGTTGATCCAGATGCTGACGGGCCTCTCCATCAGCCGGGTAAACAGATGGGGAGGCTGGAGCTCCATATGGAAATGACTGAATTCTGCGCAATCTTCCGTACTGCAAACAACTCTGGCTCTCAATCCCTTTTGATCGGGAGTGCAGGCTGCGAATACTACGCGATATAAACCTATTCCTCTGTGCATTCCCTGAACCGCCTGTTTCATGATGGCGGGAATCGCCGGTGGTTTGTCATGTTTTTCGCTTAACCAGCGAATCGTTTGTTCGAGCACCAGTGGCTGGGGTTCCATATAAACAGGAGAATGCTCGGCCGGAACGGGTTTTTCAATGGTTGTTTTTTTCCTGGCCGGTATTGAACTCCGGTTCATGGTGTTAATCCGGGGCGGGGGGGTGGTTACCAGGTATGCCGCAGCAGGAGTGGTTCCGAAAAGCTTATAGGTATTGGCAGCCGCCAGGGCGTTTTGATGGATAATATCTACCATATTGTGATAAGGAAGATGGAGAAGTTCTGCTGCTTCTTCAATGTATGAGATGGTTTTCTCGGAGTACCAGTCCTGCTCGGCTGATCGGGAAATTTTGTTTGCCAGCAAAATGGTTTTTATGCGAGGCTTGTCGGAATTGTCCCGATTGAGGGAATCATGCACCAGTAAAGGCAATTTCCAGAGGTTGGCCAGTTCGATGGAGAGTGTGCAATAGGTAAAACCGAGGACATGGTGTTGGGCTGCTTCCCGCGACCGATAACCCGTTCCGTGAGTGAGATCTTCAATTTCTTCAGCCTTGTCCGGCTGGAAGGCCCATACCGCCATTTCCCCCAGCTCATACAGCAGCGCAGCAGCAAAAACCTCCAGAGGAACCATATCGGCCCTCACTCTGGCCCATGCGGCAGCCTGCGTCGCAGTATGGTAAGAGCGGCTGTAGGCGCGCAGCAATCCCTTTCCGGGCTCTTCCTCGGTTGCGGGATCAATGACGTAGAGCTTTCCCGGTATCGATTTCATCCGGTCCAGGCCAAGCATCATCGCGGCATGCTCAATCGTTGTTACAGGCATACCGAAATGTTGATGTTGCACACTGTTGGCGCAAGTAAACACATGGCATGTGACTGCCGGATCACGGCAAACAACATCCGTCAGATATTCGAAAGGGTTGTCTTTTCGGTACAGCGCATCGAGATCGGTTATTGTTCTGTGCAACGCAGGCAGGTTCTTTCCCTTAATCCACCGTTTAATCCAGTTTTTTGGATTTTCACTCATAAATTTGCTCTTTGCTCTTCAGAGAACCAGTTCATCGTTCGATAACCTATTCAACAGAATCAACCTGAAAAAAACCGGTCATACAGGTTATCGGCAAAACAGAGTAATGGTTTAGTTCCGCCGGATTATGGCGGAGATAAAGGAATCTCTTCAGATATGAAAATAATTGTCGGAATTTTGATTGTTTCGGCCAGTGTGGTGGGTGGTTACCTGATGGCTCACGGCAAACTGGCAGTTCTTTGGCAACCGGCCGAATACGTGATCATTTGCGGAGCAGCATTTGGCGCTTTTGTTATTGCCAACCCGGGTAAGGTTATTAAAAACACCATGACGAGCTTCACTGTCTTGATGAAAGGCTCACCTTACAACAAGGCGATGTACATGGAGCTTTTGGCACTCATGTATGAACTGTTCAGCAAGGCACGAAAAGAGGGGGTCATGGCGCTCGAGTCACATATCGATGACCCCGGTAGCAGCGACATATTCAGCAAGTATCCCAAGGTCTCCGCCGACCATCATGCTATGGAGTTTTTGACTGATTATCTGCGTTTGATAGTAGGTGGAAACATGAACGCCTTTGAACTGGAAAATCTGATGGATATCGAGCTGGAGACTCATCATGCGGATGCACTGAAAACTAGTGATGCAATAACTGCCGTTGGTGATGGTCTGCCCGGCTTCGGTATTGTTGCCGCGGTACTCGGGGTAATTATTACCATGGGCTCCATTGGTGGCGATCCGGCCGTACTGGGAGCGCATGTGGGTGCGGCGCTGGTCGGAACCTTTCTGGGAATCCTGCTTGCATATGGTTTCGTCGGGCCAATGGGAACGGCGGCCGGGGTGATTGCAGAAGAAGAATCCAAGTTCCTCGCCTGTATCAAGGTTTGCATCATGGCCACCCTCAACGGATATGCACCACCTATCGCTGTGGAGTTCGGCCGCAAGGCTATCAGTCATGAGCATCGCCCCGGGTTTTCAGAGCTGGAAGAGCATGTAAAAGGATAAATTTGTCGCTGACTGCATAAGGACGGTTAATTTGGAAATCGTGAAAAATGGACAGTAATGCCGTACAACCAATTATTGTCAAGCGCGTCAAAAAAGGCGGACATGGCGGACACCATGGTGGTTCATGGAAGGTGGCCTACGCAGACTTTGTGACCGCCATGATGGCGTTGTTCCTCCTGCTATGGCTGCTGGAGACTACGCCCAAGGAGGATTTGAAGGCAATGGAGGGTTATTTTCAGAGCCCCAGCATGATTCAGGCAGCGGGTGGAGCCAGTAGCGCGGTAATTGATATGGGAGGAGGGATGGATGCGCCCAAAGGGGAGGGCGGCACCATTCTCAAAACAAACCCCAGGGATTCATCATCTGCCACAACTGAAGATACAGATAATCAGAATAAGGGCCGTGAATTTGATGCGTTGATGCAGAAGCTAAAGGAAAACATTCTGAATCACCCGACCCTGCACAGTTTCAGAGATCAGATCTATGTTGATATTACAGAAGAGGGACTTCGTATTCAGATAGTCGATCAGAAAAATCGCCCGATGTTCGACTCGGGAAAAGCCAAGCTTAAACCATACGCAAAAGTAATTCTGCGAGAGATAGGAAAGGTGATTTCCGAAGTTCCCAATATGATCAGCATTTCCGGACATACCGATTCCACACCTTACGCTGGAAAAAAGGATTATAGCAACTGGGAGTTGTCAAGCGATCGGGCCAATACCGCCCGGCGTGAGTTGATCGAAAGCACGATGGAGGAAGAGCGAATCGCCCGTGTTGTAGGACTTGCGGATTCCGTACCTTTCCTTCCGGATGAACCGGATGCGCCGATAAATCGCCGCATCAGTATCGTGGTAACCGACAAAAAAATCGTGGACTCCTTTAATATCAAAGAGCACAAACCCGTTGCGGAGGAGCTTTCCGAACAACTGGAAACAGGGTCGGCCTTTACCCTGTCTGTGCCGAACAAGAAAAAGGACCAGTCCAGAGCGGAAGTTGAAATTGAAGGGAACAATAAGGGGATCACTCTTAACCTGGATGGGAAAGGGGAATTTGACGCAAATGCGCTGGAAGAGCGGCTCAGGAAATTGCTGGACAACCCGGAAGGTCACTAGAGGGTGGGGATCGGGGCATTACCGAAGTCAGGGAAGTTCCGACACCATGCGGTAATAGCTCTCCAGACGGCGCCGGTCTATTTCTTCCCGCTCCACTGCGGCAAGAACAGCGCATTGGGGTTCCGTCCGATGAGTACAGTCCCGGAAACGGCATTGTCCGTCAAACCTCCTGAATTCCACGAAGCCCCTGGCAATTTCGGCAAGCGACATCTTCCCCAACCCGAACTCGCGTACGCCGGGGGAATCAATAACCCCTCCACCTTGCGGCAGGCGATAAAGCCGGGCGGTTGTGGTGGTATGCACTCCCTTGCCGCTCGCTTGCGAAAGTTCCGCTACTCTGGCGTTAATACCTGGCAGCAAGGCATTGATCAGGGATGATTTTCCGACACCGGATTCACCACTGAAAACTGAGTTTTTCCCCCTGATTACTGAAAGCAGATCATCGAGCCCCCTCTGTTTTTTTGTGCTGGCAAAAATCATCTGGTAACCAATTTTCGGGTAACCGGACAGGCGGCGCTTCAAGTCCACCAGCTCCTGTTCCGAAAGCAGATCCATTTTGTTAATCAACAGCAGGGGAGTAATGCCGGTATGTTCTGCAGCAACCAGATAGTGATCAATCAGATCATCATTGATACCGGGCGAAGGCGCTGTTACGACAATAATCCGGTCGATATTGGCGGCAACCGGTTTTATTCGGCCACAGGAATCCGGGCGGGAGAGGAGGGTGCGGCGCTCCAAAAACCGCTCTACCACGCCGTTTCCCCGATGATTTTCCCGCCAGATAACCCGATCCCCGCAAACAACTACGCCCAGGTTACGTCTTGCTACACAACGGTGGATTTTTCCCTCCTTGCTTTCGACATCCAGAAAAGAGCCGTAGTTTGCAACCACAACCCCTTCCTGTTCAGGATGTGGGGAAATCTGAGATGAAGTGCTATTTTTCGTCATGAAAAGGCAGGTTAGTCTCTGTTAAACTGGGTGGCAAGTCAGATTGACACTATTTTCGGGAGATACATATATATGGAACCAAACCGAGACAACCTTATCTGGATTGATTTGGAAATGACAGGGCTGGATACTGTTCAGGATGTCATTATTGAAATAGCTACCGTCATAACCGACAGTCAACTGAACATACTCGCCGAGGGACCGGTACTGGCGATCCACCAGGATGAAAAAATTCTGGCTGGCATGGATGAGTGGAACACCTCCCAGCATACCAAATCCGGCCTGGTGAACCGGGTTCGTAAAAGTAGCATAAACGAGGCTGAAGCAGAGGCACAGACATTAGCCTTTATCGAGCAGTATGTCCCTGCCGGAGCTTCACCCATGTGTGGCAATAGCATCTGTCAGGATCGGCGCTTTCTGGCCCGCTGCATGCCCCGGCTGGAGGCCTGGTTCCACTATCGCAATCTCGATGTCAGCACCCTCAAGGAGCTGGCGCGCCGCTGGGCACCAGAGGTTCACAAATCCTTTTCGAAAAACCCTACCCATCTTGCACTGGCTGATATCCACGACTCTATCCGTGAGCTGAATCATTACCGGGAACACTTCTTGCATCTTTAACTGCAAGATGTCTGAAACCAAGCAATCTGAAAAAATTGACTGCTACAAATGCCAGCATTTTTACATTACCTGGCAAGCATCGTTTCCTTACGGCTGCAGGGCGATAGGCTTTAAGTCCCGCCGCAACCCGGCCCAGGAAGTACTTCAGACATCTCATGTGCAATGCCTGCTTTTTTTGCACAAGTAGCGCCGGAATATCGCCGCTCGGATACATGGGGTGTACGTTTTTCCGGCACATGTAGTTAACGCCCGTTGCGGGTCGTGCCTGCAAGGGGAAACAGCCGTGGAGTTAGTACATTGGGAACAGCAGCAGCTTACAGCAATACAGAAGGGCAAGTCGCTAACATTTCAAATGAACTGGTGCAGACTCATACGCCACTGGTGAAACGTATAGCACACCACTTGATAGGGCGATTACCAACCAGCGTAATGGCAGATGACATGATCCAGGCGGGAATGCTTGGTCTGCTGGATGCTGCCCGGCGCTATGACACCGGCCAGGGCGCCAGTTTCGAGACCTATGCAACACTGCGTATCCGTGGCGCCATGATTGACGAGTTACGCCGCAATGACTGGGCGCCAAAGTCGGTACATCGCAAGGCCCGCAATCTTTCGGCTGCCGTGCAGGTAGTCGAAAACCGTACCGGCCGGGATGCCCGTGATGAGGAGATAATGGCCGAAATGGGAATATCTTCAGAGGAGTATCACAAAATATTAAGGGACAGTTGCAACAGCAAGATTTTCAATTTCGATGATCTTGGAACGGATACTGATCCCCTGAGCATGATTGCGGGAGGCAGCGCCAACCCCCTGGATGAGCTGGAAGATGAACGGTTTCGGCGCAGACTGACAGAAGCCATAGCTTCACTGCCAGAGAGAGAGAGAATGGTGCTATCCATGTATTACGACAAAGAACTCAATCTACGGGAAATCGGACAAATTCTGGGAGTGAGCGAGTCACGGATAAGCCAGATCCTCAGTCGCTCGTATGCCAGACTGCGAGCCAGACTCAATGATTCTTGAGAGAAAAGAATTCTGTCAGTTCCAGGTTATGGGCATTGAACGGAGCATTCAGGTGATATTTAACATAATACACATTATGCGAACCGAGGAATATCAAAGATTTGGCAAATCGTGAATTTTGTCAAGTTTTTTCTGCTCCGTCCGTTAATGAATCTAACTGTAACCGTTGATTGATAAATTTATAAAATAAAAAAGGAAATTCACAATGGCGTCTTTATGTCCTGAAGATCTGATTCGGCAAAATATTGAGTTGGCTTCGATGCCGGAAATTATTGTACGGCTTAATCAGGCCGTGGATGATCCTTACAGTACCGCCAAGGATATCAGCGATATCCTGAGTGAAGATCCGGCCTTGGCCGCACGCCTGCTACGGATTGTAAACAGCCCGTTTTATGGCTTTCCATCCCAAATCGACACCATTTCACTGGCGGTTACCGTTGTTGGCACCCAGCAACTGCGACTGTTGGCATTGGCCAGCTCCACTCTCCGCCAGTTTGCCAACCTGCCAAATCAGTTTGTAACCATGGAAACTTTCTGGCGGCACAGCTTTTCTACCGCAGTTGTTTCCCGTATTATCGCAAAACTGTCCAGGGAACCGGATGAAGAACAGTACTTCATCGCAGGCCTGCTGCATGACCTGGGCAGCCTGATTATCTACAGCACCATACCTACCCTGGCGAAAGAAGCAATAACCCATGCCAAGCGGAAAGAGGTTCCGGTATATCAGGCAGAACGGGCAATTATCGGTTTTGATCATGCTATGGTTGGTTCGGCCCTGTTGCGTCACTGGAATCTGCCTGAGGCACTGGTTGAGGCTGTGGCTTGTCATCATGAGCTGGGCGATATCAAAATCTGTCCCAAGCACAAGGCCGTCACCCATTTGGCAAATATTGTCGCCAACTCCATCAACCCCGGTTTGCTGTTGTACCGCCAGACTCTTGAGCCGGAACCACAGGCGTGGGAGCTGGCTGGCCTGGAATCCGACACCATTGATGAGGCACTGGACGATATAGAAAAAGAGATCAACGAAGCGATTTCTGCCTTTTCACTGAATAGTGTTGCATAATTTCGTTATAACCATATGAATGACATCATGCAGTTATTGGCTGTCAAACCGGTTCTGAAAGGAAGGAACTGACAGACCGCGCCTGTAATTTTTTTCTGCTTATCTCCCCGTTACCTGTTATCCTCCCTGCTTTCACTGCTTGTAGGTTATTTGACACAAGTCAAGGCATTTAACGCACGCGCCCCCCATACTACGCTCAGAAATTAATCGAAAGGTCGGTTCGATAAAGCAATAGCCTGAACAAACTATTGCAAGGCGTGATTTTTCTTCAGATTCCACTAGGTTCAGGAGGATTTATCCAATGAGTAACGATAAAAACAAGCAGTCTCTCCCCTCTCGTAATAACGAAGACTGTACATCAATCGAGGGATTGCAGGAGGATGTAAGTCGTCGAAAATTTCTTGGCATAGCCGCATTTACCGGGCTTGCCGGCGCCGGGCTATCAGTTGGACTGGCTTCCTGTGGAAAAGCCCCGGACAAAACCACTTCCGATACTGCGCCTGCAGCCGGCGCTTCCCCGGCAAAGCAATCGGGCGGTTTGTCATATCACGTCGATCCCGGCCAGCTGGATACCTATTATTCGATGTATAGCGGTGGGCACTCCGGCGATGTTCGCATCATCGGTGAACCTTCAGGCCGTGAACTGATGCGTATTCCTGTCTTCAATATTGACTGCATGAGCGGCTGGGGCATTACCAACGAATCGAAAGCAATTCTGGGAACCGATCCTGATGGCAGTCTGAAATATACCACGGGTGATACCCATCATGTGCATGGGTCATACGAAGATGGAACTTATGACGGAAAATACTTCTGGGTAAACGACAAAATCCATTCACGTCTTGCCCGCATTCGCGGAGATGTAATGGTTTGCGACAAGATTACTGAACTTCCCAATGTCCAGGGGTTCCACGGTATATTTCCAGACAAGCGTGATCCCGTTGATGCCAGTATCAACCATACTACACGCGTTTTCTGTGGCAGCGAATTCCGCATTCCACACCCCAACGACGGCAGCAACATGGATGACACCGACGCCTATTATGGCTTGTTTACCTGTGTCGACGCCGAAACCATGGAGGTACGCTGGCAGGTCAAGGTAGATGGCAATATGGATCTCTGTGCCACCTCCTACGACGGCAAGTTGGCTGCAACCAACCAGTACAATACTGAAAACGGGGTTACCTTCCCCGGTATGATGTCTGCGGAGCGTGACGCCTGCGTATTCTTTAACATCGCCCGGATTGAGGAAGCCATCAAAGCCGGCAACGTTATCAGCAGTCCTGATGGTTCCGATGTACCTGTTGTTGATGGAACCAGGGCGGCAAATACTGATCCCAAAACCGCCGTAACCTGCTATGTACCCATCCCAAAAAGTCCTCACGGCGTCAATGCAAGTCCCGATGGAAAATATTTTGTCTGCTCCGGCAAGCTCTCCCCTACCGCCTCCGTCATCGAGCTTGACAGGGTACTCCAGTGGTTTGACGGTGAGTTGAAAGATCCTCGTGATGCAGTAATTGCAGAGCCGGAAATCGGTCTGGGACCACTACATACCTCTTTCGATGGCCGCGGCAACGCCTACACTACCCTGTTCCTCGACAGCCAGATAGTAAAATGGAACGTGGATGCAGCCATCAAGGCGTATCAGGGCGACAAGGATGCCAAGGTCATTATCGATAAAATAGACGTTCACTATCAGCCAGGTCATCTCAATGCCTCCATGAATGAAACGAAGGAAGCGGACGGTCAGTGGCTGGTTATTGGTAATAAATTTTCCAAGGATCGTTATCTGCCTGTTGGTCCGATGCACCCTGAAAATGAACAGTTGATTGATATTTCCGGCGAAAAAATGCGCTTGGTTCACGAGACACCAGTCTATCCGGAGCCACACGACTTCATTGTCATCAAACGCGATGTCATAAAGACCCGCCAAGTCTACAATATCGATGAGTTTCCCAACGCGATCAAGGATCAGAAGGACTCGAGAATAGAGCGTGACGGAAACAAGGTTACAATCTATCTGACCTCAATGGCACCAGCCTTCAGCATGACCGAGTTCAGGGTAAAACGGGGTGATGAAGTTACCGTTATTCTAACCAATCATGACAAGATCGAAGATTTGGGGCATGGATTTGCCATTCCCAAATACAACATCAACTTCGTAGTGAGTCCCCATGAAACAAAATCGGTGACTTTTGTCGCCGACAAGCCAGGGGTATATTGGTGCTACTGCACCCATTTCTGTCATGCGCTGCATCTTGAAATGCGTAGCCGGTTACTGGTAGAAGCCTGATTGGCATCCCGCTCAACGCTGGCAACAGCCGCCTCTCCTGACGGGGAATAAAACTCCCCGTCAGGAGCATGCCGGTGCGTTGTTACCTTTCATCAACAGTTTTCATTCTGTTTGCAATTTCAGTTTCGGCCACCATACCATTCGCCCTGTTTTAAAGCTATAATTAAAACTCAAGTTTATACCAAGCCGATAAGCTGGTGAATGGTATCAGGTGAACTGCCTCCATGTTTATTCATATATTGCAGATTAAACCCGACCCGTCTGAGGCCAAAAAAATTGCTGGCTCAATTATAAAATTTGTTTTGGGGTTAATATTATTATTTGCCCTGACTGCATCTGCAGCTCATGCAGGCTCATATGAGGCACCTCTTCCGGTAGAGCTTTCTATTGATCCCGATTTATGTGCTTATGCGCCCTGCCGGGATGTCATTGATGCTGACAGCTTTTCTCATCGAAAAGGACGACCCAGTTACGTAGAAGCCTACAAATCTTTCGAAGAGAACAGGGAGCTGGTTGGTTATGTATTTCTGTCTACGGACATCGTTGATATTCCTGCTTACTCCGGAAAACCGGTAGTCACACTGATTGGCATGGATACGAAAGGAATCATCACCGGAGTAAAGATTCTCCGTCATAGCGAACCTATCCTGCTGGTAGGGATCCCGGAGTCGGAACTGACCAAGTTTATCAAACAGTATGTAGGCAAATTTGCTGGCGACAAAATCGAAATCGGCAGCGCTCGCGAAGATGAGGGCTACATTGGAGTGGATGCCATCAGTGGCGCCACCGTGACAGTCATTGCTCAGAACCAGGTAATTCTGCGGTGTGCCATCGAGATCGCCAAACAGGTAGGAATTATCGAACCTGTAGTCAGACCCCAGGCCAGATTCAAAGAACTTTCAGAACTGCGGGACTGGACTACTCTGGTAAAAGAAGGGAGTGTTCAACGCCTGACCGTACGGCACAAGGATGTTGGGGAAAAGGATACTGGCAATCCATATATCGATCTCTATTTTGGCTATCTGAACGCCCCTGTAATAGGAAAAAGTATACTCGGTGAAAGAAATTACCGGCGCCTGATGAAAGATCTCGGACCATCGGATCATGCCATTTTTATCATCGCCAACGGAGATGCATCATTCAAGGGCTCCGGGTTTGTGCGTGGCGGCATTTATGACCGCATTCAGATTGCTCAGGATATGGAGACCGTTACCTTTCGTGATACCGATTATCTCCCCCTCTACCATATAGATTCTCCCGGAGCGCCGGATTATCGAGAGTCCGGGATATTTATTATTCGTAGCGAAACATTTAGTGCAGCCTATCCCTGGAGTCTGGTTTTTCTGGCCAACCGGCAGGACAAACAGAGCAAGGATATCAAGACCTTTATCAATTTTGACCAGGAGTACTGGATCCCCGGAACCTACCTGGAGGGCGGCAGGCCCGACTACAAGCGCCCTGATCCAACCTGGCTGACTGTCTGGAAGTCCAAAAATCCGGAGATCATTCTGTTCGTACTGTTATTGGCAGGAATAACCGCTTTCTACGCCCTGCGCGACAAGTGGGTGCGGCGCGCCAGTTACAGGGACAAACGCTGGATCTCAATACCAAAATATTTTTTCTGGATCAGCAGCCTGGGATTTGTCGGTTACTACACGATGGCGCAACCCAGTATCACCCATGTGATGACCTGGTTCCATTCACTGATATACGGCTGGAAGTGGGAGCTGTTTCTTACTGACCCCATCATTTTCATCTTCTGGTGGTTTATCATCATAACGCTGTTTATCTGGGGGCGCGGTCTGTTCTGCGGCTGGTTGTGCCCTTACGGTGCACTCCACGAATTGACCTTCAAAATTTCCGGAGTCCTCGGCCTGAAAAAATATCAGTTTGCGCTGCCCATGCCGTTGCACAACAAACTGAAGTGGCTAAAATACATCATCTTTCTGGGTTTGCTTGGGGTCTCCTTCTACTCCATCGGCATGGCCGAAAAACTGGCCGAGGTGGAGCCATTCAAGACCACTTTCCTGACCGGGGTCTGGGATCGCTCATGGCCCTTTACAGTTTACTGGCTGGTGCTGTTCGCTTTGGCCATGCTGATGGAACGCCCGTTCTGCAAATATCTGTGCCCACTCGGCGCCGGCCTTGCCATACCCTCCACTTTCCGGCTGTTTGGTCTCAAACGGAAAAAAGAGTGCCGGACATGCCACGCCTGCGCCAATGACTGCGGTTCACTGGCTATCGATGAACAGGGGAAAATCGATCAACGCGAATGCATGCTTTGTCAAAGCTGTATGATTCTGTATTATGATGACCACGCCTGCCCTCCTCTCTCCCGGGAGCGGAAGCAACGCGAAAAGGCTGGCTTGCCACTGACCAAAATTGGTCCGGACGGTTATTTCATTCCAATAAAAGAGGTCAAACCTGAAAACCGCAGTTGATCGGCACATTCTGATATCTGTTTACTGACATGCGAGCCACTGACTCTGAATTACCCATTTACCTGCTGGATGAATCACGCTACGCTACGATGCGAATTGCACATTTGCGATGGTGCATGACTGCGTTGAAACCTCTTGGAGCAGTTATTCCAGGAGGTTTTGTCTTGCCCTGTACCATCGCAAATACACACTTCACACCGTTCAACTGCAGTTTCCAGGTTAAATGAATCTGCAGATTGCCAGAAACATAGCGACAGTTCTGTTTCTGCTTTGCAGTCCATCTCTTTATGCCAAAGAGTGGCAGGTCAAGCCGGGACAGAGCATAGCTTCAGCTGTACAGGCAGCTGGGCCAGGGGATGTTATTGCGGTTGAGCGCGGCTATTACGAAGAACACCTGCTCATTGATAAACCTCTGACCCTGCGTGGACTGAAGCGCCCGACACTAAGCGGCAGCAATCGCGATGATGTCATCCGGGTCAAGGCGGAAGACGTGGTTATTGAAGGGTTCATCATCCGTGACAGCGGCAAGGATCTGACGGCCCAGAATGCGGGGATCTACATCGAACCGGGCGCTCATCGGGCAATAATACAAAACAATGACTTGGCTTATAACCTGTTCGGGATCTGGATCGAAACCGTGGATGGCGTCCAGGTTATCAACAACCTGATTACCGGGAAGCGCGATCTGCGCTCAGCCGATCGAGGTAACGGAATTCAGTTATACAACACCACAAACGCCCGGATTATCGATAACAACATCAGCTTTTGCCGAGATGCCATTTATGTCGATATATCCAACTATGCAGTATTTCGTGGCAACAAGCTGCACCACCTGCGTTACGGCACCCACTATATGAACTCCCACAACAACCTGTGGGAAAACAATGAAAGCTACCTGAATCGCGGCGGTCTGGCTCTGATGATGGTTCGAAACCAGATTGTACGAAACAATATCGCATGGGGTAATACCGATCACGGAATTCTGCTGCGAACCATGCAGGACTCTACGCTGGAAAATAATGTTGTTGCCAGAAACGGCAAGGGGTTTTTCATCTACGACGCTGAATACAACACGATCAAAGACAATCTCGTTATCAACAACCGTATCGGACTCCACCTTTGGGCGGGTTCCATTAACAATAACGTGGAGGGAAACGATTTTATTCACAATCAGAATCAGGTACGTTATGTTGCCGCACGCGATGAGCTGTGGGGCAAGAAACGGGGAAACTACTGGAGCAACTATGTGGGCTGGGACCGTGATGCAAATGGTTACGGAGACGTCCCCTATGTGGCGAATGATGTGGTTGACCGCCTGATATGGCAGTATCCCTACATAAAACTGCTCATGAGCAGTCCGGCGGTACAGACCCTGCATATGATTGCACGGCAGTTTCCATTGTTGCGTTCCCCCAGTATTATCGACTTGAAACCCAATATGCAACCTTATCACTCCGACTGGGGCCGCTGGTTTGAAAAAGATAATTGAAGTCAACCAGGTTACTAAACGGTATGGCGAAATCCTCGCTGTAGACAACATCAATCTGTCCATTAACAAAGGAGAAATTTTCAGCCTGATAGGGCATAACGGTGCTGGAAAAAGCACCCTGTTTAAAATGATGCTTGGCCTGCTTCGACCAGGCAGTGGCGAGATCCGGATTCAGGATAAGGCAGTTAACGGCGAACAGTTTCGCCAGGTAAAGCGCCGCATTGGTTATCTGCCGGAAAACGTAGTGTTTTATGATCACCTGAGTGGCCTTGAGACCCTGCGTTTTTTAGGAGCCCTGAAGGGAGCAGATCCTGGATCCTGCGGGGCTTTGCTGGATAAGGTTGGATTACTGAAAGCAGCACGCCGACCCGTACGTGGCTACTCCAAAGGCATGCGGCAGCGGCTGGGGTTTGCCCAGGCGCTGCTGGGGGAGCCGGAACTCCTGTTTCTGGATGAGCCGACCACCGGTCTTGATCCGGCCGGAATTCGCGAATTTTACCAGTTCCTGAACGAACTGAAAGAGCAAGGTGTAACCATCATCCTCTCTTCACACAACCTGGCCCAGATTCAGGAGCAGGTAGATCGTATTGCGTTGATGAAGCTGGGCAGTATTCTGACTACAGGCTCAGTACAGGAACTGCGGGAACAGCTGGATCTGCCATTGCATTTACAGGTTTCACTACATTCAGTGGCTGAAGATTCTATGCGCCACCTCCTGGCGCAGTTCTCTGATTGCAAAACCCGCATCACCGACAAAACGATATCTATTTATTGTAGCCGCAAGCAAAAAATGCCTTTACTTGCCACCCTGTCTACACTGGATACCGTAGAAGATATTTCCATACAGGAGCCTTCGCTGGAAGATCTGTTTCTTGGCTATGTGGATGATTCGCCCTCCGGTCAACAAGCAACTGCACAGAACTGATATGTCAATTGAACTCAAACAGATTGGAACTATTGCACAAAAGGAGTTCTGGGACCGCATTCGCAACAGATGGGTGCTGGCGGTAACCGCAATTTTTGTTTTCTTTGCCCTGGTTATTGCCTATTTTGGCGCATCCCAGGAAGGAGTAGTCGGTTTCAGCAGCATTGAATTAACCATTGCCAGTCTGGTAAGCCTGGCCATCTATCTGGTACCACTGATCGCCTTGATTCTGGGTTACGATGCCATTGTTGGCGAACGTGAACGCGGTTCGCTGGATCTTCTGCTGGCACTGCCGGTTACCCGGTTTGAACTGCTGATCGGGAAATATATCGGTCTCTCTACCGCACTCACTTTTTCCATTGCAACCGGTTTCGGGCTGGTCGGCCTGTTTCTTTCCTACCAGATCGATCTGGGAGCACTCGGTCAATATGCCGGTTTCATGCTCAGCACTATTCTGATGGGGATGGCCTTTCTGAGTCTCTCTTTCCTGATCTCTGTACTGGCAACCAACAAAACCATTGCCAGTGGAAGCGCCATCGCACTGTGGTTTTTTTATGTCCTCATCTACGACCTGATCCTGCTCGGGGTGCTGGTTGTTACCGAAGGACAACTGGGCGGTGATTTTTTCCCTTTTTTGCTACTGCTCAACCCGGCAGATATCTTTCGTATTCTTAATATTTTCAGTCTGGAACAGGTAAAAACACTTTATGGTCTGGCAACACTGTTTCCCGAATCGCTGGCCAACCTCTGGGTACTGGGTGGCAGTATGTTGTTCTGGATAGTGGCGCCGCTCGGAATGGCCTACTGGAAATTCAGGTAAGGAGATTCAATGATGACTCAACAAAATAACAAGATGGTTTTTGCGTTTCCCGCAGTTCTTTTGCTGTTGATTGCAGTAGCAGGCTGCTCTGGTCAGGATACTCCGGTCAGGGCGCTGGAACCCGACCGAAGCTCAATGTGCGCCCTGGACGGGATGTTGCTGGTTGACTATCCCGGACCCAAAGGACAGATCCTGTATAACGACGGGGAAAGAGAGTTCTATTGCGATACGGTAGAACTGCTTTCTATCTACCTTCGTCCCGAGCAGCAACGGCGTATTCGCGCTATTTTTACCCAGGACATGGGCAAGGCAGACTGGAAAGAGCCCCGCGACCACTGGATCGATGCAACAAAAGCGTTCTATGTGCAGGGTAGCAAACTGCACGGCTCCATGGGACCAACGTTCGCCACCTTTGCCGACAAGGAAGATGCCGAGTCGTTCGTCAAGGAGTATGGTGGAAAGCTGCTGCGCTTTGAGCAGATAACCATCGATATGGTAGATTTGCGAGGTGGTGCAAAACATGATCACTCAATGTAGGCGATGAACTCCAATGGATAATTTTTACGAAAACCTTTCCCCTGAGGATGTACAAATTCTGGACAGCCTTTCGAAACTGCTGATTGAGCTCAGAGAGAGCCGCGCCGCCCTGCTGGATCGCTATGGGGTTGCTGACGATACCGCTCTTTTTGAAAAAATCCGCTCGGGTGATATCGATGAACATCCGGCCTATGAGGTTTACCTTGGGGCAAAGCTGATAGAATCCACTCGCGAAGCGGTACGCAAAGAGTTGCGGGACTACATGTTGGAGAAATAACCAGTGACACTACAAGCAGAGCTTATTGATGAAATCATCAGCCACTATGGAGAACGGCTGACGGATACCCCGCAGCAGAGCTATGATGCAGTAACCCTCTCCTTTGCCAATGAGCTGGCAATGGAGATTCGCTTCGCCAGTGCAGATGAATACTCACTAAAATGGAGTGTGGCGGAAAAGGAGTTTCGTATCGATACAGCGCCATTGCATCCAGAACTTGCCACCTTCCCGAATCATTTGCATCTCGGCAATGGAGAGGTGCGCGCTGATCCCTTTACCACCCCCGGCAATCCTCCGAGGGAGAATGTCAGAGCAATACTGGATTCCCTTCTGGAAAATCCGATAATAGAGTAGCCCCCGGTGCAGGCGGGCTATTTGTACTCCATCAAAATGATATTGATGGAGTGCTGGTGCTAACAAAATACCCACAATGCAAACCATCACCGGTCTATTCTCCTACCGAAAATTCTGGGCTCACCGTTTTGGCACGGCACCCTTCCTGCCCATGTCACGCAAAGAGATGGATGATCTCGGCTGGGATGCCTGCGATATCATTCTGGTAACCGGTGATGCCTACGTTGATCATGCCAGTTTTGGAATGGCGATCATTGGGCGTCTGCTGGAGGCGCAGGGATTCCGGGTCGGTATTATTTCCCAACCGGACTGGACCAGTACAGATGATTTTACCCGGCTAGGCAGGCCAAATCTGTTTTTCGGCATCACCGCCGGCAACATGGATTCAATGATAAATCACTATACCGCTGACCGGCGCATCCGCTCCAACGACGCCTATACGCCGGATGGTCTTGCAGGTAAACGGCCTGATCGGGCAGTTATTGTCTATTCCCAGCGTTGTCGGGAGGCTTATAAAGGGTTACCCATCATCATCGGCAGCATCGAAGCCAGCCTGCGCCGTATCGCCCATTATGACTATTGGTCCGACAAGGTACGCCGCTCTATCCTGCTCGACTCCAAGGCGGATCTGCTGCTTTACGGTAACGCGGAACGCGCTGTAGTTGAGGTTGCACATCGGCTCGCCAGAGGAGAAAAAACAGCAGAACTCACCGACATTCGCGGTACCGCTTTTGTATATAATGACCTGCCGGAGGGGTGGGAGGAGATTGATTCCAGCGAAATCGATACGACCGGCGCTCCTGCCCCACAAAAAAACCCTTACTCAGAGGTAACAAACTGCACTCCAAACAGAGACCAGCCACTAGTAGAGAAACAGACCAGCATAAGCAGAAAGAAAACAACACTGGATCGCAGCCGGACCGTGATCCGTTTGCCTTCCTTTGAAAGCGTAAAACGTGACACCACCCTCTATGCCCATGCTTCCCGCATCCTGCATATCGAAACCAACCCGGGCAATGCCCGCGCCCTGCGGCAACAACACGGCCAACGCTTTGTCTGGCTGAATCCCCCTCCCATCCCGCTTACCACGGCAGAGATGGATGCGGTCTATGACCTGCCTTTTCAGCGTGTCCCCCACCCGGCCTACCAGGGGAAAAAAATTCCGGCGTACGAGATGATCCGTTTTTCCATTCCCATTATGCGGGGCTGTTTCGGCGGCTGTACCTTTTGCTCGATTACCGAACATGAAGGGCGTATTATTCAGAACCGATCGGAAACCTCCATTATCCGCGAAATCGAGACCATACGGGATGAGGTACCCGGCTTCACCGGCATCATCTCCGACCTGGGCGGGCCAACCGCCAATATGTACCGCCTGGCCTGCAAGGACCCGAAAATTGAAGCAGCCTGCCGCCGCCTCTCATGCGTCTATCCGGGCATTTGCAAGAACATGAGTACCGATCACAGTGCGTTGATTAAACTCTATCGCCGCGCCCGTTCACTGCCGGGGGTAAAAAAAGTACTGATTGCCTCCGGCCTGCGCTACGATCTTGCCGTTGAATCGCCGGAGTACGTAAAGGAGCTGGTCAGCCACCATGTCGGTGGTTACCTGAAAATTGCTCCGGAGCACACCGAGCAAGGGCCGCTCTCGAAGATGATGAAACCGGGGATCGGCAGCTATGACCGCTTCAAACAGATGTTCGACAGATTCAGCAAGGCCTGCGGCAAGGAGCAGTACCTGATTCCCTACTTCATCGCCGCCCATCCTGGCACAACATTGGAGGATATGCTCAATCTCGCCCTGTGGCTGAAGAAAAACAGTTTCCGCCTTGACCAGGTACAGGCCTTTTTGCCCTCCCCGATGGCGACAGCCAGTGCGATGTATCACAGCGGCCACAATCCATTGCATCGAATCCGTCACAATAGCGAAAAGGTTGTCATCCCGAAGGGGCTGAAGATGCGCCGTCTGCACAAGGCCTTTCTGCGTTACCACGATGCCAACAACTGGCCACTGCTGCGAGACGCCCTGAAAGAGATGGGACGCAGCGATCTGATTGGCAATGGCAAACGGCATCTGGTTCCCAGCTGGCAACCGCCGGGCACTGGAGGAAAACCGGAGGGACGCCGCCAAGGGAGCAAGGCCACTCCCCGAATCAGAACTTCCCGGCCCTTTCAACAGAAAACCAGATCTTCTACCTCATCAGGGAAAAAGAGAAAGCATTAAAACATGGCCACTTACGCTATCGGTGATATCCAGGGCTGTTTTGATGCCCTGCAACAGCTACTGGAGCAGATCAGGTTTGACCCGGACAATGACCAACTCTGGTTTACTGGGGATCTGGTCAATAGGGGGCCAAAATCTCTCGAGACCCTCCGTTTTGTCAAACAGCTGGGAGAACAGGCGATAACCGTTTTAGGCAACCACGATCTGCATCTGCTGGCTATTGATGCCGGATATAGCAAACTTCACAAGGGCAGCGACACCCTGGTACCTGTTCTAACTGCTCCCGACAAAGGGGAGCTACTGGAGTGGTTGCGCTATCGGCCTCTGCTTCACTTTGATGCTGGATTAAATACCGCCATGCTGCATGCGGGACTGCCACCACAATGGGACATCAGCCAGGCACAGCAACACGCCAACGAAATTGAGACCGTGCTGCGCGGGAATAAATGGAGGAGTTTTTTCAAACATATGTACGGTAATCAACCCAACCGCTGGAGCGAGGAGCTGCAAAGCCGGGATCGCCTGCGTTTTATCGTCAACTGTTTTACCCGGCTGCGCTATTGCACGACAAATGGAAAAATAGATTTTCGAGAGAAGGGAAAACCGGGTACCCAACCGCCAGGGCTGCTACCATGGTTTGAAATCCCCAGCCGGAAAAGTCAGGACACACGCATTATCTTTGGTCACTGGTCCACACTAGGTCTCTGCCAAACAGACAATATCTGCGCAATAGATACCGGTTGTCTTTGGGGCGGCAGCCTCACTGCCGTACAACTTGATGATGAAATGACAACTACCAGCATCCCCTGCCTCGCACAGCGCACCCCAGGTTGACCTATATCAAGGATCTATACCGCTCACTATGGCGAAATAAGGCCATCATTTTGTTGGGTTGAAAACAAACCCTGCCGAGTGATAATTCCTCCGTTTGGATCAGGGGAAGCAGATAGTGAATACCGATCATCCCACCTCCACTAACCCCTGATCCCTTTTTTTCATTTACGGCAAGAGCCCGCTCCACGGCTGCATTATATGAGACTGGCTCGAACTGACTGATTTGTGATTAACGATAAACTATCGGCTACTCAACTTCCAAAGCATCGCAACCCCCGTACATCCCGAATATGGATGGTACGCCCGTTCACAGTCAGCAGCCCCTGTTGACTCAATGTTTTCAGAATTCTGGAAAATGTTTCCGGTTTAATGGAAAGACGGGAAGCAAGGATCTGTTTGGAAGTAACAAGTTCAATATCCGCTGTCTCAGCCTTGCAGTCCTCAATCTGCTGAAGAAGATGGTGAACCAAGCGAAAAGTGGCGTTTTGTAACGTCAGGTTATCAATCTCGTTTACAAAAATATGTAACCGGTAACTCATATCCGCCATCAGACGAAAACAGGTTTCTCTGGAGTCATACAGAATCTGCAGAAATATCGCACTGTCGACAGCCAATACATCACAGGGCATCAATGCCTCTGCATTTACCGGAAAAACCCGCTTTTTCATAAACAGGACCGCTTCAGCAAACGGCTGTCCGGCATGCACTACCTCAATGACATGCTCAGTACCCTCCATAGAAAGCCGCGACAGTTTTATCTGACCACTGCATAGACGAAAAAAACGCTCTGCCGGTTGATCCTGCTGAAAGAGTATTTCCCCTTCCACCAGATGCAGAATACGGGAATGCCGGGCTACAAGTGTCAGCTGCTCTGGGCTAAGGGCCGAAAACAGAATATGCTTACGCAGCTCGCTTTCTACATCACGAAGACTCTTCATACGGAGAATTCAATTTCCATTTAAACATGCATCAATATGGCTCAACAGCCGCAAAATCTGGCCTGCCCATCACCTCGATTGTAGTCCCACAGTTCCATTGGGATAAAATATATCTACCTTGATATTTGACGTAAATCAAAATTTGAAACGGAAAGATTTACGCATGATACCAGTTTAGCTTGTCTCGTAACCTGACAACCTCCCCCACAATAATCAACGTTGGTGGTTTGGGTTGCTCTTTCTCTGCAATCGCTGGAAGTGTTGACACAGTTCCGGTAAAAACACGTTGCAAGGGTGTTGTACCCTGCTGCACCAGGGCAGCAGGCATATCAGGGGGGACGCCGTGAGCCAGCAGCTCACGGCATATTACAGGCAGCCCGATCAGCCCCATGTAAAACACCACCGTCTGCTGGGGTTGGGCCAGCATATCCCAGTTCAAATCCAAACTGCCATCTTTCAGGTGACCTGTCACGAATACAGCTGCATGGGCATAATCACGGTGGGTAATGGGAATTCCAGCGTAGGAGGCACAGCCTGATGCGGCGGTAATACCGGGAACAACCTGAAAAGGGACTCCTTCTTCCGCAAGCGTGTCGATCTCCTCGCCCCCACGACCAAAAATAAAAGGATCACCTCCCTTGAGACGCACTACCCGCTTGCCCTGTTTTGCCAATCGCACCAGTGTTTGGTTGATATCTTCCTGACGCATGACATGGTGGCTGTTCTCCTTTCCCACATAGATACGCTCCGCATCACGCCTGACCAGGTCCAGAATCGGTTCGGCAACAAGGCGGTCGTAAACCACCACATCTGCACGCTGCATCAGACGCAAGGCCCGAAAAGTGAGCAGATCCGGATCACCAGGCCCGCCACCAATCAGATAGACCTCACCAACCCCGCCTGAGGGCTCTTTTCTGGCAAGGGCGGCTTCCATCAGTCTGTCCGCCTCATCAAGATGACCGGAAAACACCCGTTCGGCCACACCGCCCTGCATGATCTCCTCCCAGAAACGGCGCCGATCAGCAGCATCGGAGAACTGCTCTTTCACCCGATCCCGAAAACGGCTTGCCAGCTCTGCCAACCGGCCATAACCAGCGGGAATCAACGATTCCAGACGGGCCCGGATAAGGCGCGCCAGTACCGGCGAAGCTCCTCCGGTTGATACCGCTGCAATCACGGGAGAGCGATCGATAATGGATGGCATGATAAAACTGCTAAGGGCGGGTTGGTCCACCACGTTAACGGGAATGCGAAGCTGTTGCGCCTGTGCGGAAAGCTGTCTGTTCACGGCAGCATCGTCGGTTGCTGCAACAACCAGGCAGGCTGCATCCAGATCCTCCGGAGCATATTCCCGTTGTTCATGGGCAATCTCTCCTCGCTGTTTCAGTTCAGCAAGTGTCGGCCCCAAGGCAGGAGAAATCACTTTAATCTGTGCCCCCGCCCGCAACAAAAGGTTAACCTTGCGGGCGGCAACCTCTCCCCCGCCAATAACGATGCAGGATTTTGTTTTTACATCAAGAAATATCGGTAGTAGATCCATGAGGGATAGAAAATTTTGTTATCAAACCGGGAAACGCAACCCGCTTACCAAAGGAGTCTCCTCATTATACCCGTCGGCTACCGGAATTTCTTAGGGTAAAGTCAATGAATGGTATTAAAATCAGGAAACAGAGGACACGAAGGGGGTATTCAGCCATTTCTTGCTCACCAGACAGCTCTGTGTTCTCCGTGTCTCTGGGGTGAATCCGCTTATCTGGTTTGCACCACAGAGACACAGAGGATACGGAGGGGGGATGTTCAGTCATTTAGAGATCTCGGTGTTCTCTAATGGCTGGTACCACTGGAGCGAGTCAGTTTGTTATGCACGTTATATTTTCCAGACGGTTTTCGCATCGGGATGCGTTTGAGCTCTTTCAGCGTACGACTGTCATAAACTATCAGGGCACCCTCCTTGTCCCAGATACTCAGCAGTGCCCGGGAGCCATCTTTGGTAAATTCAACATGGGCTGATACCTTGCCTGGCACCGGGCGCAGGGTTTTTACTATTTTCAGGGTGCGCTTGTCGATAATATGCATTGCATCACGGTCGGGACCAAAAAAAACATCCACCCAGGCATAGGGGCTGTTCTCGTGGCTGCGCATGAAAAACCCTGGCCCCAGCGTATCGATACGTTTGATGGTCTTCCAGGTGGTCATATCGATGATGCTGACCACCCCTTCCTTCATGTTAGGGGTCGCCAGAACCGGGCGGTCCCGATACTGCCAGGTGATTCCCGAACCCAGATGCGGCATTCCGGGTAAATCCAGCTTGTGAACCACCTTCCCAAGGTTCAGATCGACCAACTGGCTGCTGCCACTGCGGGAAGTCCCTATAATCAGACTGTAATCCGGATTGAGAAAAAAATCGTCCAGATAATCATCTGTTTTAATACGCCGGATGGGAGGGGGTGTTTTGATGGCAGAGGCAAGCGTCGAATAGGAAATTTCCCATACTTCAGGTATGTCCTTGAGCGCTACAATAAAACTTTTCCTGGGCTCAGCCGCATAGACCGCACTGACCCGGGAGCTGTGGCCGTTGTTGTCAGTTACCGGGATAACCCTGAGCGGCGTGAGATCCCGCCCATCCAGCACCGTCAGAGTGTGCGGCAGGTAGTTGGCCACCACCACATAACGGCCATCGGAGGAGACTGCCATATTCCGGGTGTTGATACCGGCACGGATCTCGGCTACATATTTGAGATTGTAGATATCAAACTTGCTGATCCAGCCATCCCGTGAGGCAAAGAAAACATAGCGGCCATTGTTGCTGTATTTCGGTCCGCCATGAAGGGCAAAGCGGGTTGGAAAACGGTGAATGGGGATGAATGTATCGCCATCCAGCAGCGTTGCATGGTGATCTGCCAGCTCCACCACGATAAACAGGTTCTGCAGATCGGCTGAAAACAGTGGCTTGTCGGGCAGCTGTTCGGGCCGGTGATACACGATATGGCTGGCGCGTATCTGCTCCATACCCCACTCCGGGATACGCTTCAGCGGGGTGTAGATATACTCCACCAGCGACTGAATCTCTGCCTTGCTCAGCTTGTCATGAAAAGCGGGCATCTGGGTTGCCGGAGAACCGTTTTCAATTACCGATATTGCCGCCTTTTTCTTCAACCGCTTGAGGTTTTGCGGCAACAGGGCCGGACCCATGGCGCCAAGTCGATCGGTACCATGGCACTCGGCACAACTCTTCTTGTACAGAAACTCCGCATCAATATTTTTGTTTTCAGCGACAACAGAACTCCCGCAACAGAGAACAAAAATCATTGAGAAAAACAGACTGCTGATGGCTGTTTTCATAACAGGTTACTACCTTGATGGAGTGCAGGACATCTCCCGCTCACACTCGTCCGTAATACCAATTTCCCGATCGGTCAGATAGCAGGCCGGGTCTTCGGCCCAGGGATCACCTGTCAGTTGCAATGCACGCACCCGAGTGTTTCCGCCGCAAATATCAAAGTAGCTACAACGGCTGCAGCGACCACCGATGTTTCGTGGCCGGGCCTTCAGGCCAGCCATAATGGGATCGGATCTGTCCATCCAGATCTCGGAAAAGGGGCGTTCCCTGACATTTCCCAAACTGTAGTGCCACCACATGGTATCCGGATGTACATTGCCCAGATTATCAATGTTGCTGATATTGACCCCGGAGCTGTTGCCACCCCACTGGATCAGTCTGGCCCGAATATGCTCTGCCTGGGCGGGAAAACGTTTCATTACCCACTGAAGCAGATAGACACCATCAGCATCATTATTGCCGGTAACAAACTCGCTGTTTTTCTCTTTTTGCACATCTGACAATGCTCGCTCAAACAGCAGATCCATCGCTTTGCGGGTGGTATTGAGAAAAGCATCTGACTCACGATTTTTATTGCCACGTCCAGCATAGTTCAAATGAGAAAAATAGAATTTATCCACGCCCTCCTCATCCATGAGATTCAGCAGAAAAGGCAGCTCTGCCGCATTGTCTTCGGTCATGGTAAAACGCAGCCCTACCTTGATTCCCCGTTCCCGGCATAATCTCAACCCCCGCAAGGCAGAATCATAGGAACCCTTTTTGCGCCGGAATGCATCGTGGGTTTCACGCATACCATCGATACTGATACCGACATAATCAAACCCGACAGCATCTATCTTGTTGATATTTTCGCTGTCAATCAGGGTGCCGTTGGTGGAGAGGGCGACATAAAACCTTTTCTGTTTGGCTCGGTTGGCGATGTCAAAAATATCCGGCCGTAACAGGGGTTCACCCCCCGAGAGAATCAGTACCGGCACATGGAAATCGTGCAGATCATCCATTACCCGGCACACCTCGTTAAAACTGAGCTCACCGGGGAAATCCTTGTCTGCAGAAATTGAATAGCAGTGTTTGCAGGTAAGGTTGCAACGGCGTACCAGATTCCAGATTACCACCGGCCCCGGCGGTTGGCGCTGCGGAGACAGGGGGGCAGGTTCTACCAGTTCACGCATGAAATTTGATATACGGAACATTACTGTTTATCTCTCTCCCATAATGCGCAATCCGGTTTTTTTGAGTATCTGTTTGCTGAACAGAATCTCATAAGCACGACCATGTTCACCAAGTAACCCGGCGATAATCTCCACTTTTTGTTCCACTTCCGTTCGATCACGGCCATGAACCATAGCGAACAGATTATAGGGCCATTCAGGAAGATGGCGCGGCCGATGGTACGCATGGCTGACGAAATCGAGATCGCCAATCAGGCGTCCACACCGAGTGACCTGCTCATCCGGCACGTCCCATACCGACATGCCATTTCCACGAAATCCCAGCGTATAGTGGTTGGGTACCGCACCAATCCGGCGAATTACCCCGCTCTCCAGCATACGCTGCATACGCCGCATAATCTCCCCGGCTGTTACCCCAATCTCCTGGGCAAGATGCTGATATGGCTCCGGCACCAACGGCAAACCCGCCTGGGTAGCGACAACAATGCGCCGATCCAGCTCATCCAGAATGTCGGTATCCGTCATTGATCAGCCACTCCGGATTTCAAATTTCAGCCCCACAAAAAACTCCTCCTTTTTCGGCATATTGTAGACCGGATAGCCAGTAACCTGCTCAATCCCGGCAAGCACCTGCGCTATACGTTGAGGTGTTTCGGTAGCCAGCACGAACCACATATTGAGCCGGTGATCCCGCGCGTAGTTGTGAGCCACTTCAGGGAACGCATTGACCTGTTCGGCAATCCGGTCAAAATCGGCATCCGGGATCTGCATCGCGCACAGGCTCAGGCCACCACCCATCTTTACCGCGTTAAACATCGGACCGAAGCGGGAAAGCTGATTTTTCTCCAGCATCCGCTCCAGGCGCTGCAACAGCTCGGACTCTTCAATTCCGAACTGGGCCGCCATGTTGGCATAAGGGTGATCGCAAATGGGAAAGCCGTCCTGCAAGCGGTTGATGATGGCGCGGTCGATACTGTCCATACCTATCGGTAGTGTCCGCCACGCTGTTTGAAACGGCGGCCGCTGAACAGCACCTGATGGTTGATCTCTTCCAGTTCCAGCTCGGAAACCATCTGCTCTATTGAGGCCAGCACGGCACTACGGCTCAGACCATGAATCATACAGAAAAGATTATAGGGCCACTCCGGAAGGCGTCTGGGCCGCTGGTAACAGAGTGTGATACAGCGCCGGGAGCCAAGCAGGGCTCCCACCTCGTCCAGTCTTTCATCCGGAACATCCCATACTACCATCGCGTTGGCGGTATAACCCAGCTCACGATGCCGTACTACTACTCCCATCCGTTTGATAATGCCCTTTTTGCGCATTTCACTGATGCGGCAAATAACCTCGCCCTCCCCCATCCCCAACTGCCGGCCAATCTCGGCATAGGGATGGCTGACCAGAGGCAGCCCATCCTGGATGGATGCGATCAGCTGATAATCTTTTTCGGTCAGCACCATAGCGGAAAACCAAGATCAATATGGAAAGACCTGACCAACGGCAGACTCATCACCGGCAGGCCGGAATAGTTCTCTATTTCAGCCAGCACCTGCTCCAGTCGTTCCTGATCCGGGGTTGTTATTACAAACCAGAGATTAAGCTGGTGGTCGCGTTCATAGTTGTGATTAACCTCATCATAGGCACTGATGTAAGCAGCGATGCTTTCCAGGTGCTCGGCCGGGACAGCCATCGCCGCCAAGGTGCTGGTACCGATCCGCCGCGGCTTGAATACAGGACCAACCCGGCTGATAAACCCCCTCTCCTGCAGGGACTCCAGGAGATACAGCACCTGCTCTTCACTAGTATCCAGACGCTGCGCTATCTCTGCAAAGGGGGTGGGCGACAAGGGAAAATCATGTTGAAACTCATTCAGCAGACGTCTCTCCAGTAGCGTCAGGGGTATTCCTGCATCTTGTCCTGGGAATTCGACAGGTGGATGCAGCAGTTCAGCAATGTGAGATTCAACAGCCATGTCACAACCCCGTTTTATGTGCGCGGGCAGTGAAAAAGATCCCGCTGGGTTTATCTGCCGGAAGCGAATCAATTAGCTCCAGGGAGTGGGTATCATAGATCTTGACCCGGTCCTGATCGCGCACTGAAATCCACACCTCCTCACCGCGGGGCGTAAACTCCATATGCAAGGCACCTTTGCCGGGTTTAAAGGTTTTGATGATTTTCAGGGTTTCGGTATTGATGACCTGAATGGTGTCATTGTTCGGGAAGGCGAAATTCACCCAGATCTGACGGCCATCCGGTCGGGCCATTACAAATATCGGCTGGCCATGCACCTGTATCCGCCCTGCCTCTCTCCAGTCACGGCTGTTGACCACCAACACCTCATGGTGGCCCACGGCGGGCAAAAATGCCCGTTCACCCGCAAAAGCCCACCCCTCCAGGTGCGGCATTTTATAGACCGGCAGCTTTTGCTCCCCTTTTCCATAATGATCCAGAATGCGTCGTGCTCCTTGCTTTGGATGCCAGAGATCGAGCAGTACAAGCCCATCTTCACCAAACAGCCCGGCGATATAATAACGGCCATCCGGTGATATCAGGGCATCATAAGGTTGCCGGCCAATATTCCTGAAGCGCTGGATCGCTGGAGAACGAGGATTACTCAGATCCGCAACCCATATCTCACCGCTGTCGAACAGACTGAACACAAAACGCTGGCCCGGCGCATCAACCAGCCCAACCGTCTTGGAACCCTTTCCTTTGCTGATACGGGTGGCCGGAATGTCTGCAACCAATTCGAGATCATCAGCTGAAAAAACCTTTACTCCCCCCGGTTCATAATTGGATACAGCAATCAGCCTGCCATTCTGCGAAATTGCCCCGCCGATACTGTTGCCCCCTTGTACCACGCGCTTTACCAGTATGCCGCAGAGCAAATCAATCTTGGAAAGCCCCCCATCACGGCCAAAGATATAGGCGTACCGGGCATCCCTCGAATAGACAGCAGAGGCATGAGACAGATCACCCAGCCCCTTGACCTGAAACAGCGATGTATGTTTTGTGGTGTCCACCACAACGAGACTGCCTGCTCCTCGTTCAATAACAACACCCAAGTCACCCGTACCACGAACCAGACACTCACCCGCATGTGTCATGTTGACCAAAAGAAGAAGAAAAAGAGGAAAAAAAACTCGGTGTTTCAAGGGCGAACCCCCGCTTTCAGACGCGCAGCCAGCCAATTGGCATCCTGCTCGGACAGGAAAGGCTGCCAAGGGGGCATTGGAGTACCCGGTCTACCATGAAGAATGGTAAATGCTACCTGCTCAACAGAGTAAAACTGGAGCTGTACAGGCTTGAGAGCCGGGCCGAGCCCTCCCTCCAGACGCATCCCGTGACACGATCCACAATCATGTTTAAGCAGGTAATTCAGCTCTTTCTGGCGTTGAAGATCGGGGGCTGCGGTAACTTCCAGGCAGATCAGAGACAACGCTATCACCGTTATCCGTCTGAATATTTTGGACCCAGGCATCTGCTTTACTCTCCAGGCGAAAATCAAATCAACACCAAAACATGGCGTTACCGTCTTGTTTTGAAATGTACCAATTCACCTGTTATGGGTTCCTTGATATCGATCAAGGTGACCAGGAGAGAACCAAATAAAATATGTTTTTTACATATAAGTTATTCGTTTTTCTCCTCTGCGCCCCTCAATATTATACGGGCGACCGTGGCGCAACCGGTCAGGGGGAGCCATTGCTTCCGGCAAACGACGAACCAAAACGTGATATAGCTAATCATGCAGCATTACTCTGCCTTGAGGTTCAGGCTTTAGAGGTGCCCTAAAGAGCCTAACCGCAGACACCACTGTTTCAGTGTTGTAAACACGATGCCCTGTTGCTCCAGTTTCCGGCTCGAGGTAATAAGCGGTCGGTGCGGAAATACAGGACGCCCTCTCTGCCTGAGGCATTTGTTCATGGCGATATCTTCCTGCAGCGGGATGTCGGGGTAGCCGCCAACCTGTTCAAACAACGCCCGCCGCATGAACAGCCCCTGTTTTCCTGTCGCGATCCCGGTAAGCCGGGAACGCCAGCTCATGGCTCGCTCCACTAATCGTAACAGCCGTTGATGTCCGGAGAGACGCACTTCAAAGCAGCCCCACTCCCTGTTTTCCAGGGCGGAAAATATCAGTTGGGCGGCGTGATCCGGCAGCAGGCTGTCGGCATGCAGGAACAGCAGTGTCTCGCCCCACGCATGTTGTGCGCCAAGATTCATCTGCCGGGCACGTCCCGGAGGGCCCTCGATAATCTGGTCCACCAGCTCGCGTGCGAGTTCTACGGTATCGTCGTTGCTGCCGCCATCCACCAAAATCACCTCATGCCCTTCAGCTCGCAACGGTTGAAGTGTCAGCAGGGTGGGAACAATCCGGGCCGATTCATTCAGCGCCGGGATGATAACAGAGAGCTGTTGCTCCGGATCAAGGTAGACAGAGGTGGATAGTAACTGTTCGGAACCGGTCTCTTGAGTTGAGCGACGCGGCAGAACACGTAGCTTGAGCACGCTGCGGGTTTTGTATCTTCGCAGTCTCACCGGTTTGTACCTGATTTAGCTCCGGTCATAAAGATGAACCAGACCGGACAGATGAGAAGAGAGATCCGGACGCACCTGTTCCCACTCAAACCGCCACTGCCAGTTTCCCTCCACGGTGCCCGGCGTATTCATGCGGTGTTCCCCATTCAGCTCCAGCACATCCTGCATTGGCAGCATGGCAAGACAGGCTACCGAAGCCAGGGCAGCACGAATCAGCGGCCATGGCATCTCTTCCCCGGGGTGTCCCAGGTAGGCGGAGATGTGGCCTTTTTCCGCCTCCGACAGTGATGCATACCAACCCAATGTGGTGTCGTTGTCGTGGGTGCCGGTATAGACCACCGATTTTTTTTCATGATTGTGCGGCAGATAGGGATTGCTCGCATCCCCCCCAAAGGCGAACTGCAGGATTTTCATACCAGGCAAGTCAAACCGGTTGCGTAGTGCATCTACCTCTGGCGTGATTACTCCCAGGTCTTCTGCAACCAGTGGCAATGCGTGAAATGCGTCATACAGCGCGCTCAACAACGCCTCCCCCGGTGCCTTGACCCAGTGCCCTTCCATGGCGGTTTCGGCACTGCCGGGAATCTCCCAACACGCCTCAAAACCACGGAAATGATCAATACGCACAAAGTCAAACAACTCAAGCTGGGTGCGCATCCGCGCTATCCACCAGGCAAACCCGTCCTCCTGCATCTGCTCCCAGCGATACAGGGGATTCCCCCAAAGCTGGCCGGTAGCGGAAAAATAGTCAGGCGGGACGCCGGCAACTGTTTGTGCATTACCATGTGCATCAACGGTGAAATATTCGCGATGGGCCCAGACCTCGGCGCTGTCATGGGCAACAAAAATGGGCATGTCACCAAACAGCCGTACGCTGTGCTGCCGGGCGTAATCCCTCAGTTCGTGCCACTGCCGAAAAAAAATATATTGCTGAAAGTTGATCGAATCGATCACATCTTTCAAACGGATACGGGCCTGTTCCAGCGCCTTTGGCTGGCGATCGCGCAATGCTTCCGGCCACTGCGGCCATGCCTGTTCGCCGAACTCCCGGCGCAACGCCATATACAGGGAAAAATCATCCAGCCAATCCGCATTGCGGGAGGCAAAAGCGCGCAGCTCCTGCTTCTCCTGTTCTGTGGCACGTTGTTGAAACCCTTCCCACGCCCGCTGCAAACAAGCCATCCGATAGTCACTAAAGGAGTCATGCAAATTTTTTTCCGGCAGTTCGAGCCACCCTCTGTCCTGCAGCCACTGCAGGCTGATCAGAATGGGGTTGCCCGCATGTACCGAAAGACACTGGTAGGGAGAACCATCATCATGGGTTGGTCCCAGCGGCAAAACCTGCCACACGAAAACCCCGCTCGCAGACAGAAATTCGATAAACCGGTATGCTTCTGGCCCTAAATCACCATTCCCGATCCCGCCAGGCAACGAAGTGATATGCAGCAGAATTCCGGCGCGTCGATTATCCGAAAAAATCATGTAGCACTACCGGACATGGTGTACTTGCTGACCAAGCATTTCGGGGATAACCAATACAACCCCCTCTTCACTGACATAAAACCGTTTCTCGTCCTCTTCGCGGTTTTCACCTATCACCATACCCGCCGGAATTTCGCATTTTTTATCGATAACCGCCTTGCGAATACGGCAGTTTTCTCCAATATTGACATCGGGAAGAATAACCGAATCCTCGATATTGGACCATGACTCCACCACCACATTGGAAAACAGCAGTGAGCGGCGCACGGTCGCTCCGGAGATAATACAACCGCCGGAGGTGATGGAGTCCACCGCCATACCCCGTCGGTCATCATCATCAAATACAAATTTTGCCGGGGGAACCTGGCGCTGGTAAGTCCATATCGGCCAGTCCTGATCATAGAGATTCAGTTCCGGCGTGACGCTGATCAACTCCAGGTTGGCCTTCCAGTAACTGTCCACTGTTCCCACATCACGCCAATAGCTCTGCCCGCCGGTGGATGAATCGGCAAATGGATAGGCAAATACACGATATTTATTGAGCAGACCGGGAATAATGTCTTTCCCGAAGTCACGGCTGGAGCCGGGCGTATCCGCATCTTTTATCAACTGTTCAAAAAGAAATTCCGTATTGAATATATAGATCCCCATGGAGACCAGTGACACATCCTCCGAGCCCGGTTTCGGCGTGGGGTTGTCCGGCTTCTCCTCAAAACTGACAATCTGACTGTCATCATCAATTCCCATCACACCAAATGCACTTGCCTCCGCCAGCGGCACCTCGATACAACCGACCGTGATGTCTGCCTCTCTCTCCACATGAAGGGCAAGCATGGGGCCGTAGTCCATTTTATAGATATGATCTCCGGCAAGGATAAGAACATAGTCCGGATTGTGACGGCGAATGATATCCAGATTCTGGTAAACCGCATCTGCAGTACCAGCATACCATGCAGCTTCAATCCGCTGCTGCGCCGGCAACAACTCAACAAATTCACCAAAATCACCCCGCAATGAACCCCAACCCTGGCGGATGTGACGGATCAGGGAGTGCGCTTTATATTGAGTCAAAACACCAATGCGCCGTATCCCGGAGTTAATGCAGTTCGAGAGCGGAAAATCGATAATACGAAACTTGCCGGCAAACGGCACCGCCGGTTTTGCCCGCCACATGGTCAGCTGTTTAAGTCGTGAACCCCGCCCTCCGGCCAAAATAAGTGCAAGCGTGTTGCTGGTAAGACGGCTGACAAATCGTGACTGGCGGTTGAATTGCATCACGCAATCTCCTTGTTATTGCAAGAACAGGTAACTTTCATTCCTTGATACAGCATCGGCCAAATCCATGTTAACCTTAGCGCCATTGAAACAGAGGATTTCTATTGTGGACGACCCCCGATATCTAAACGATACCATAGCATTGGCGCCAGACCTACTAAAGATCATTGAGGCGCGCCATCATGATCCTTTTTCGGTTCTTGGACGCCACACCAACGGCAAGCAGGAGACCATACGCGCCTTTATTCCTGAAGCCGTATCTGTGCATATTGGCAGCAAAGACGGCCTCCAACTGGAACGCATCGCCAACACCGATCTGTTTGAATGGAGTGGCCCGACAGGCACGATTAAAAAACAGTACCGTTTGTGCTGGAGTGATGCGGGAGATCAAACCCGGTGCATCATCGATCCCTACCAGTTTGCGCCACAGATCTCGGAGTTTGATCTGCATCTGTTTGGTGAAGGCAGGCACTGGCATATCTATAATATTCTTGGTGCCCACCCGGTCGAAATCGAAGGGGTAAAGGGAGTACGCTTCGCAACCTGGGCGCCGAATGCCGAACGCATCAGCGTGGTGGGTGATTTCAACCGCTGGGATGGACGCTGCCACCCGATGGCCGTACATGGCGCCAGCGGGATCTGGGAGCTGTTCATCCCCGAACTGGAACCGGGTACGCTTTACAAATTCGAGATCCGCAATCGCCACAGCGGTGAAATACTTCTGAAAACCGATCCTTACGGCCAACAGTTTGAGCTTCGTCCAAGCACTGCCGCCATCATTCGGAGTGATGAACCCTACATGTGGCAGGATGCCGACTGGATCAAACAGCGCGCCGACGCAGATTGGCAGCACAGTCCAATGTCAGTCTATGAGGTACACCCGGGCTCCTGGCGGCGCGACGAAAACGGTAATTTTCTCAACTACCGGGAGCTGGCAATACAGCTGGTGGAGTATGTCAGCGAATTGGGATTCACGCATATTGAACTGCTCCCCATCACCGAACATCCACTGGATGCCTCCTGGGGCTACCAAACCACCGGCTACTACGCACCCACCAGCCGTTTTGGTACTCCCGACGAGTTTCGCTTCTTTGTCGACTACTGCCACCAACACGGCATCGGGGTGCTGCTCGACTGGGTACCGGCCCACTTCCCCAAGGACAGTCACGGAATTGCCCGTTTCGACGGCACCGCCCTGTACGAACATGAAGATCCGCGCCGGGGAGAGCATCGCGACTGGGGTACCCTGATCTACAATTTTGGCCGCAATGAAGTTAAAAACTTTCTGCTTGCCAGCGCCATGTACTGGCTGGAGGAGTTTCATATCGACGGACTGCGTGTGGATGCCGTCGCCTCCATGATCTACCTGGACTACTCCCGCGAAGAGGGAGACTGGATCCCCAATATTTACGGTGGCAATGAAAATCTGGAGGCGCTGGAGTTTCTGCGTGAACTGAATACCATGGTTCATGGCCAACACCCGGGCGCACTGGTGATTGCCGAAGAGTCCACCTCCTGGCCGCAGGTCAGCCGCCCGGTCTGGCTGGGGGGGCTGGGTTTTTCCATGAAGTGGAACATGGGCTGGATGCACGACACGCTGCAATATATGAGCAAGGATCCGATACACCGGCACTATCACCATGACCAGCTCACCTTTGGCCTGCTGTATGCCTTCACCGAAAATTTCATGCTGCCGTTCTCCCATGATGAGGTGGTGCACGGCAAAGGCTCCATGCTCAATAAAATGCCCGGAGACGAGTGGCAACGTTTTGCCAATCTGCGTCTGCTGTATACCTATATGTACACCTATCCGGGCAAGAAACTGCTGTTCATGGGTAACGAATTCGGCCAGGGTGTCGAGTGGGACTTCGCCCATGCGCTGGACTGGTATGTGCTCGACTTTCCCTTGCACCAAGGGGTAAAACGGCTGTTGAGCGATCTGAACCGCAGCTACCGATCCACCCCTCCCCTGTTCCGTCATGAGTTTGAACATCAGGGGTTCGAGTGGCTGGATTGTCACGACTCCGATCAGTCAGTACTGAGCTATCTGCGCAAAGACGGTGATGACTTTGTTGTGGTTGTGCTCAACTTCACTCCCATAGTACGTAACAACTACCGCCTCGGGGTACCGGCTCCCGGTTACTATCAGGAGCTGATGAACTCGGATTCTGCCCACTACGGCGGCAGTAATACCGGTAATGGCGGCGGAACAGGCAGCGAACCGATTCCCTGGATGGGACAGCCTCACTCCATCGAGCTGACTCTGCCCCCGCTTGCCGGACTGGTATTCAAACTGGCTTGAGTCAGGGTGCAGGGTGCAGGGTGCAGGGTGCAGGGTGCAGGGTGCAGGGTGCAGGGTGCAGGGTGCAGAAAATGGTAGAATTCCTCGAAAAAA
>JALSHD010000174.1 GCA_026982395.1 Chromatiales bacterium
CTACCACCGAAGTTGATAACTGGCCCGGCGATGCCGAAGGGGTTCAGGGGCCGGAGTTGATGGAGCGGATGCGCAAACACGCAGAGCGGTTTCATACCGAAATAGTTTTTGATTACATCACCAAAACAGATCTTTCCCAGCGGCCATTCAGGCTTACCGGTGACAGCGGTACCGTATATACCTGCGATGCGCTGATTATTGCGACTGGCGCTTCCGCCATGTATCTGGGGCTGGAGTCCGAAGAGGCCTATAAAGGCCGGGGCGTATCTGCCTGTGCCACCTGTGACGGTTTTTTCTACAAGGGGCAGGACGTAGCGGTGGTGGGTGGCGGCAGCACGGCGGTGGAAGAGGCGCTGTATCTGTCCAATATTGCCCGGCATGTGACGGTGGTGCATCGTCGTGATGCACTGCGGGCGGAAAAAATTCTCATCGATCAGCTACTGGAAAAGGCTGCCAACGGCAATGTCACCATGGAGTGGAACCAGGTGGTGGATGAGGTGCTTGGGGATGAATCCGGTGTAACCGGGTTGCGCCTGAAAAGCACCAAAGATGGCAGTACCAGGGAGATCTCGGTGCATGGTGTATTCATCGCCATTGGTCATCGCCCCAACACCCAGATATTTGAAGGCCAGCTGGAGATGGACCACGGCTATATCCGCACCGAGAAGGGCAGGGGAGCCAACGCCACCGCCACCAGTGTACCCGGTGTGTTTGCGGCGGGTGATGTGGCCGATCCAATCTACCGGCAGGCGATCACCTCTGCAGGGGCCGGTTGCATGGCAGCGCTGGATGCGGAGCGTTATCTGGAGAATCTGGCAGCTTCGCAAAAATAGATCCTTTGACCGCTCCCTACTGGATTGAAACGGACGGTCCGGTCGATCAGTTTCCCGATGTGGCACTGGCGCTGCGGGAACCGGACGGCCTGCTTGCGGTGGGAGGCGACCTGTCTCCCGCACGCATTATTTCCGCGTACCGGCAGGGAATCTTCCCCTGGTATAGCGAGGGGCAACCCATTCTGTGGTGGTCGCCCGATCCCCGTTCGGTACTGTTTCCCGAACATCTGAAGGTCTCTCGCAGCCTGCGCAAAACGGTTAAGAAAAACCGCTTCAGAATAACCATCGACGTAGCGTTTCAACAAGTCATGGATGGCTGCGCCGCGCCGCGCAAGGGTGAAACCGGCACCTGGATCACATCAGAGATGAAGCAGGCCTACCAGCAGCTACATGAAGCGGGAGTAGCTCACTCGGTGGAGTGTTGGGAGGGTGACGAACTGGTGGGCGGCCTCTATGGGATCGCCATTGGACGGGTCTTCTTCGGCGAGTCGATGTTCAGCCGGCGTAGTGACGCCTCCAAAGTGGCTTTCGTTCGTCTGGTGGAGATGTTGCGGGAGTGGAATTTTGGCCTGATTGACTGCCAGGTTGCCACACACCATCTTGCATCGCTGGGGGCGGTTTCCATTCCCCGTCCGCAGTTTGTCAGGATGTTAGGGAAATTATGCAACCAGGCGGGCCGGGAAGGATGCTGGGATCGTTAGAAGAAGCTATGGAGTCACTGCCCTTCAATCAGGTAACCTTACCCCCTGTCCAATGATCCGGAATTCCCTCACCAAGCAGCTGTTTTTAACCTAAACTTAATCTCACTCTCATAAATCCATCAACCTGATTCTGTACTTTCAGCAAATGTTCAGGGTTAAATTGACTACGGCAATTCTGCTACTGTTGATCATCATACTGTTACTTGCTGGAATACTGTATTGGGGTACTCAACGGGCAGATTACTATTTCCAGCGCAGCGAGCTTGCTCATGAAACGGCTCAAGCCTACATCCAGCTTTCTCATGATGCCTATCGCCATTTCAAGGAATTGGTGGATATTGTCGTGCTGGATGGCGATACCCATATCGATCAGGCAAAACAGTCATACCAAAAACTCCACCAGTCACTCAACCGATTGAGAGCTGCTACTGACAGTGAAATCAAGCATGTGGACGAACAGGAGCTGGCTGAAGAGACGGTGGAGATTGAACGGATTGTTGCGATTGAGAATATACTCACTGAAGGAATATGGGCCTTTGAACGCATCATGTTTTTGCAGCGGCGTGGAGCGGAAGAGCCTGCGCAGATCGTACTGAGCACGGTCCTGGAACAGACCATTGATCAGGATTTCAAGCCACTGATCGACAGGATGATTGCAGAGGAGCTTGAGGAGGTGGAAACAGCCCGCCAACAAGCCCGGAAACTGTTGAGTGAACTTGAATTGATCGCCGCAGGTACAGCTATATTGGCTTTCTTCCTGTCACTGTCAATGGCGTTCTGGCTGTTACGCAGCCTGAGTGTGCCCCTGAACCGGCTGGTCAAAGGTGTTCGTCAAGTAGCCAAGGGTGATCTGAGACACCGTATCGAACTGCCCGGGCGTAACGAATTTACCTATCTGGCCAAGAACTTTAACGAGATGACCCGGGAGCTGGAGCAACAACGCGAGCAGTTGCTCGAAGCCAAGGCGGAGCTGGAATACAAGGTCGAAGCGCGTACCCGCGAGCTTCAAAAGACCAATGAAAAACTGAAACGAATCGATACAGCAAGGCTACGTTTTTTTGCAGATATCAGCCATGAATTACGAACACCGCTCACGGCTATCCGTGGTGAGGCCGAGGTCACCGTGCGGGGTGCAGATAAAACTGCGGAAGAGTATCGGCATACCCTGATGCGAATTGTCGAGCTTGCGGAACAACTTGGCAAACTGGTGGAAGATCTGCTTTTTATGGCCCGTTCCGAGTCTGCCAACTTCCGTTTCGAGCTTCATCAGCTGGATCTCCACGATTTAATCGTTGATCTTTGCAAGGATGCCCGGACATTGGCCCGACAGCAGCAGCTGGAAGTAAGACTGGAGTTGACCGATCAGCCTGTTGTTGTTTCCGGAGATCGGTTGCGGCTGCGACAGGTACTGCTGATTCTGATTGATAATGCGTGTCGTTATTCTGATCCCGGTAGTGAAATCACTATTGCCCTCCAGGCCGAGGAAAATCTTGCCACGGTAGCTGTCCGTGATCAGGGAATAGGAATTTCTGCCGATGAACAAATAGAGATATTTGAACGTTTTTATCGCGGAAAACTGGCACGGAAACGAGCACCTTTCGGTTCGGGATTGGGGTTGCCGCTTGCCAGGTCGATCATCGAAGCACATCAGGGAGAGATCAAGGTATTCAGTGCCCTTGGGCAGGGTACATGTATGAAAATCATTCTGCCGAGAGTCCGCTGACCGGAGCAACTTTCAGGAGGCAAATAATGGCAATATTGATAGTTGAAGATGATGAACGGATTTTGCAATTTATCAAGCGGGGTCTGGAAGCGGAAGGTTATCTGGTTGAAGGGGTCAACAGCGGGGAGGAGGGGGTTATACTTGCTACTGGTGCTAAATATGATCTGCTGCTGCTGGATTTGATGCTTCCCGGGCAGAGTGGTCAGGAGGTCTGTCGGCAATTACGGGAGCAAGGTATTACTATTCCTGTTTTAATGCTTACTGCCATGGACACACTGGAAGACAAAGTGAAAGGGCTGCAACTGGGAGCAGATGACTACCTTACCAAACCTTTTGCTTTCGATGAGCTGGTTGCCCGTATCCGCGCGTTGCTGAGACGCAACCAGAATTACAGAGAAGAAACTGCGGAACTGGTGGTATCTGATCTGGTGCTTAACCGGGACACTCGGGAGATCTATCGTAATGGTCGGCTCATCGAGCTGACACCCAAGGAGCATGCCCTGCTCGAATATCTGATGAGTTCCCCGGGGCGAGTGTTCAGTCGCAGCAAGATCCTGGATCATGTGTGGGGATACAATGCTGATCCGCTGACTAACGTGGTGGAGGTTTACATCCGCAATCTCAGAAAGAAAGTGGATGAGGGCTTCTCCACTCCGCTGATAAAAACGGTACGTGGGTTTGGATATAAGCTGCAAGAATGAAGAATTGCCAAATTGGTAATATCAGAATAGTTGCTGTATAGCCGGGTACACAGAAGGAGGTTTGCTGCTTCATCTTTCAATAAGCATTTTTGTCAACAAAACCTTTGGCAATAGTCAGAACAATAATTTTCAGATCAAACCACAGTGACCAGTGTTCGATGTAGTAAAGGTCATATTCGATTCGCTTGTTCAAATCGGTATCGCCGCGCCAGCCGTTGACCTGGGCCCAGCCGGTAATCCCGGCTTTTACCAGATGTTTTTGCATGTAGAGCGGAATCTCATCCTTGAATTTTTCAACGAATACCGGCCGTTCCGGACGTGGCCCGACAATGGACATATCGCCCTTCAGTACATTGATGAACTGTGGCAGTTCATCCAGGCTGGTGCGGCGCAGCATTGCGCCAAATTCAGTTGCGCGGTTTTCTCCGGGCTTGGCCCAAACGGCTCCCGTCTCATCTTCCACCTCGACCGGCATGGAGCGGAACTTGAGCATTTTGAAGGGGGTTCCGTTCCAGCTGACCCGCTCCTGGCGGTAGAAAATCGGTCCGGGTGAGCTGCGTTTTACGCCAATGGCACACCAGATCATGACGGGACTGGCAAGGATGAGAATGATTAGTGCCAGCACCTTGTCTTCCAACGCCTTTATAAACCGATTCATTCCCCGCATCGGTGATTCGGTCAGGTTCAGAATCGGCAGGCCAGCGATCTCTGCTACCGAGTGATTGATCAAACGGAAACCGAAAATATCCGGCACAAAGCGGATGGTTAACGTGCTGTGCCGCAGATCATGAAGGATCTCTTTTATCCTGCGTTCAGCGGGAAACGGCAGCGCCAGCCAGACCTCATCTATATCTTCGGTTTCGATTAGTGCTCGCAATTCGGGAATACCGCATTTTACCTTGATCCCGTCAATTTGGGTTCCACACAGTTTTTCGTCGTCATCGATAAACGCAACGATATCAAGACCAGTCCAGGCTGCTTCCCGGATTCGCATGGCCACATCACGCCCAAGATTTCCGGCACCGACTATGACAATGCGCCGGTGGTTCCACCCCTGTTTGCGCATAACGCGCAGTATCTGGGCGAGCGCCAGCCGGAACAGAAACAGCAGGCTCCAGGTAGTAATTCCCCACATTGCAAGCCACTGACGAGAGAATGTGGCGCTGGTTTTGGTCATGAACGCAATGACGATCAGAATCAGCAATACGGTCAACCAGGAGATGGTGAGCATGCGTAACTGAAACAGCCGGCTTTTTCCCCGCCATGAGTGGTACATCCCGAAGCGGGAAAATACGGCAGCTGCCAGCAGTGCGGCCAGCAGGACAGCTATCTGGTAGTTGGGATAGAGCGACCATTCACCAAAACGCAGCCCGAAAGCCACCATGCCACCCAGCGCCACAGCCAGAATATCGATCAGGCGCATGATGCTGGACAGGGTTGATGAATATTGTCTCAGTAGTCCGCTGGGGAGCATTTTCCTTTATACCCGCAAACGATTCAGGCCAGTTGACGCAGTACGTAGTGCAGGATCCCTCCGTGCCGGTAGTACTCCACCTCCTGCGGCGTATCGATACGTACTCTGGCGGTAAAGGTTATCTGTTTGCCGCTACTATCTCTGGCCACAACGGTAACCTCTTTGGCAGAACCCTTGTTCAGCCCGGTGATGTCGAAGCTCTCCCGGCCGGTAAGCCCCAGCAGTCTGGCATTCTCCCCCTCCTGAAACTGCAGGGGCAGGACTCCCATGCCGACCAGATTCGAGCGGTGAATGCGCTCATAACTTTCGGCGATAACCGCCTGCACGCCCAGCAGGCGAGGGCCCTTGGCCGCCCAGTCACGGGAAGAGCCGGAGCCGTACTCCTTGCCGGCGATGACGATCTGGGGAGTTCCCTCCTGCTGGTATTTCATTGCTGCATCATAGATAAACATCTGCTCCCCGGAGGGCTGGAAGCAGGTAACTCCTCCTTCGGTGCCGGGTGCCAGCAGATTATGCAGGCGGATGTTGGCGAAGGTGCCGCGCATCATCACCTCATGGTTGCCGCGGCGTGAGCCGTAGGAGTTGAAATCAGCCGGTTGAACGCCGTGTTCGCGCAGGTATTGACCAGCAGGACTGTCCGGTTTAATCGCCCCGGCCGGGGAGATGTGATCGGTGGTTACGGAATCACCCAGCAGGGCCAGCACCCTTGCGCCCTTGATATCGTTAACGGCTGCGGGCTCTTTGGTCATGCCCTCAAAGTAGGGCGGATTCTGCACATAGGTGGAGTCGTCAGACCAGTCGAACAGCTTGCCGGCAGGTGACTCCAGTGCCTGCCAGCGCTCATCACCCTCGAATACATTGGCGTATGTCTCACTGAACCCCTCAGCCTTGAGGCCGATGGCGATTGCCTGCTGAATCTCCTGCTGGCTGGGCCAGATATCCTTCAGGTAAACTGCATTTCCCTTGCTGTCATCACCCAGCGGTTCGTTGTAGAGATCGATATCCATACGTCCGGCAATGGCGTAGGCCACCACCAGCGGGGGAGAGGCGAGGTAGTTCATCTGCACCTCGGAGTGAATCCGGCCCTCAAAATTGCGGTTTCCGGACAGCACCGAGCAGACCACCAGATCATCATTGCGAATGGCCTCGCTGATTGGCTCTGCCAGGGGACCGGAGTTGCCGATGCAGGTGGTGCAGCCGTAGCCAACCACATTGAAGCCGAGAGATTCGAGCGGCCGGATCAGATCGGCCCGCTGCAGATAATCCGTGACCACGCGGGAGCCGGGGCCCAGTGAGGTTTTCACCCAGGGCTTTGCCTCCAGCCCCTTTCCCAGCGCCTTCTTTGCGACCAGCGCAGCGCCCAGCATAACGGATGGATTGGAAGTGTTTGTGCAGGAGGTAATAGCGGCAATGACCACCATGCCATCATTCAGATAGAATTTCCTGCCGTTGTGCTGCACCTGGATCTGGCCGCGGTGCTCGCCCTGACGCTCGACGCCGACCGCAGTGTGCCCACCCTCGTCGCTGAATCGATCGATGTCGAGAACATCCTTTGGCAGCAGACCGTTTTTCTCCAGCAGCGCATTGATGGCGCCGCGAATACTGGGCTTGGCGGTACGCAACGTGAGGCGATCCTGCGGGCGGCGCGGGCCGGCCAGGCTGGGTTCGATCCGGGTCAGATCAATCTCGACCACATCGGTATACTCTGCCTGCGGCGCGTCGGCGCTGCGAAACAGGCCCTGCTCTTTGGCATAGGCGGCTATCAAAACCACCTGCTCCTCGCTGCGCCCGGTCAGACGAATATAGTCCAGCGTTTCCTCATCGATGGGGAAGATGCCGCAGGTAGCGCCATACTCCGGCGCCATATTGGCAATAGTGGCGCGATCGGCCAGTGGCAGATGATCCAGCCCTTCACCGAAAAACTCCACAAATTTGCCCACTACTCCGTAGTTGCGCAGTATCTCTACCACGGTCAGAACCAGATCCGTGGCGGTGGTGCCCTCCGGCAGCTTGCCGTCCAGACGCACGCCGATGACCTGCGGGATCAGCATGGAGACGGGCTGGCCCAGCATGGCGGCTTCCGCCTCGATGCCACCCACCCCCCAGCCCAGCACGCCCAGGCCATTGATCATGGTGGTGTGCGAGTCGGTGCCTACCACCGTGTCGGGGTAGGCCTGCACGGTGCCATTGCGCTCCTGGGTGAACACGCCGCGAGCCAGATACTCCAGGTTGACCTGATGCACAATGCCGGTCTCCGGGGGTACCACCCGGAAATTGGAAAAGGCCTGCTGGCCCCACTTCAGAAAACTGTAACGCTCCCTGTTGCGCTGATACTCCAATACCTCATTGTGGGCAAAGGCATCGCTGCTGCCCGCCTTGTCCACCTGCACCGAGTGATCGATAACCAGTTCCGCAGGCTGCAACGGATTGATCTTCTCCGGGTCGCCTCCCAGCTTGCACATGGCATCCCGCATCGCCGCCAGATCCACCACTGCCGGTACGCCGGTAAAATCCTGCATCAGAACGCGCGCCGGACGATAGGCGATCTCGCAGCTGGGTTCAGCCTGGGGATCCCAGTCAGCCAGGAAGCGGATATCGCTCTCCGTTACAGTGATGCCATCTTCATGGCGCAACAGATTTTCGAGCAGTATTTTCAGCGAGTAGGGCAGCCGGGTGCTGTTGGAAATGGCGTCGAGCCGAAAAATTTCATATTCGGTATCGTTGACCTTGAGCCTGGACTGGGCATTGAAACTGTTTGTCATTGGGGGGATAAACTCCGGTTCTTTTTCACGTTTGTAATCTACTGTTTTTAGCTGGACTGATTTTCCCGTCGAAAATCAGTCAGTATACTGGTTCTGCAAAAGTGTTGTGGCCTCCAGCACAAACCGCTTGCGCTGCAACAGGATCTGCCAGCGGCTGCCACCGCATTGGTCCCACAGGACCGCAGAGCGCATTGCAGCAAGCAGCAGGGCACGCACCGTGCTGGCGTTCTCCGGGTTGGCAAGGTGTCCCTGCTCACCGCTGACAATAATGCGCGGGGTGAGGGTGCTGATGGTATCGCTGTAGATTCCGGCCAGGCTGGCAACGATGTTGCTGTGCGGCAGGGGGTAGTGCTCCATCTGTTTGCGCGCCCGTTCGATACCCTCGGAGATGGCTTGCAGCAGTTCCGGCTTGCGGCTCAGTTTGCGCTCCAGGTGCAGGATGTTGACCAGGTAGCGGGTCAACTCGGCGTCCGGATTTTTCTCCAGTTGCCGGGTAACCGCCTCCAGCCCGCTCTTCAGGTTGGAGTAGCTGCCGTAAACCGCCAGGGCGTCGGGTGGGTCGGTCACAAACAGGGTTTCAAGCATGATCTTCAACTCATCGGGATCGATGCTGCCGTGACGCGCCACCTGCTGAACAAGTTTGCAGGCCTGATACATCCCGGCCAGTGCCAGCGTTCTGTCAGTGTACTTGCTCAAATCTGCCACTCCTGAATATTTGCCGGCGGTGCATCCGTGTGTTCAATGACACCGCCACCGATACACTCCTCACCGTGGTAGAACACCACCGATTGCCCCGGCGTTGCTGCCTGCTGTGGTTCATCAAAGGTTACCTGGCAACTGTTGTCATCAATCCGGGTGATGACACACGGCTGCTCCGGTTGCCGGTAACGGATTTTTGCCTTGCAGCGAAACGGAGTGGTCACCGCCTCACCGGCCACCCAGTGCAGTTGGCGGGCCTCCAGCGAGCTGCTGTACAGCAGCGGGTGCAGACCCTGGGAAACAATCAGCAGGTTGTTCGCAATATCCTTTCCAACCACGTACCACGGCTTGCCCTCCTGTGCCCCGGCGCGGCCGCCGATCCCCAACCCCTGCCGCTGGCCGAGCGTATAATACATCAACCCGGCATGTTCGCCGATGAGTTCCCCATCCGGCGTACGCATCTCGCCGGGCCGGGCCGGGAGGTAACGGCTCAGAAACTCCCGGAAATTGCGCTCACCGATGAAGCAGATCCCGGTGCTGTCCTTTTTGGCGTGGGTCACCAGACCGTTTCTTGCGGCAATGGCGCGCACTTCACTCTTCTCCAGCTCTCCCAGCGGAAACAGCGTCCTGGAGAGCTGCTGTTGCCCCAGTGTATAGAGAAAATAGGTCTGATCCTTGTTTTGATCCCGGGCCTTCAGCAGTTGAAAACGCCCGTCCTTTTCTGCAACGCGGGCGTAATGTCCGGTGGCGATCAGCTCAGCCCCCCGATCCAGCGCGTGCTCCAGAAACACCTTGAACTTGATCTCCCTGTTACACAGTATGTCCGGATTGGGTGTGCGGCCGGCACGGTACTCTTCCAGAAAATAGTGGAACACGTTGTCCCGGTAGGCCCG
>JALSHD010000175.1 GCA_026982395.1 Chromatiales bacterium
CTCTATGCCGGTATACTGAAGGCCTCCGAACGTTGGACCCATCCGGTGCAGAACTGGAACCTGACCCTCTCGCAACTGGCAATCCATTTCGAGGGGAGATTGGATGAGCATCTTGCTCTGTGATAACTGCTGACACAGAATTTTGAACACTCTCCAAGAATGAGATGCAGCAACCGTATCAGGCGTTTACTGTTGGGGTGCAGGTAACCGTAGTTCCTTGTTCGCCTAAACCCTTTTGGCAATACATGTTGAATGACCAGCCATAAGAACTCTGCGCCAGAAACGGTTCTGAACTCCATCTTCTCTGTTTTGCTGTTTTTGGTTTTCCAGCCATTGCTGAGACTCATGGTGTTGGCAATGGGGGCAGTTTTCAACCAGATCAGCTTTTTCTTCGCGCCCTTCGTGAGCTTCGTGGTGAGTAGTTACTGTCTGTCAGCAATAATCCCCAACCACTCCACCCACTCGTCGAACAGTGCTTTATTAAGCGCGGCGGCGACAGAGCGCGGCTCGAGAGTGATTGACAATACCTGTTCACCCTCGAGGGTTATGGAGTGACCGCCCGCCTCGTGCAACACTAGTCCCGCCGCACCATAATCCCAAATCCGCTGGCCTCCATGCAGATATACATGACATCGTCCGGCTGCAATCCAGCACCACTCCAGCGCTACGGTGCCGATGTTGCGTTGCGAGCTGAAAGGTTTTTCGTCGATCAGCCGAAACGCCAGATCGCGAGGCAGTCTTTTCAGATCAATCAACGCTATCCCTTTTGCAAGTGGCGGCTCCGGCATGCGCTTGCCGAGCGGTTCTCCATTGAGCCAGGCACCCTTGCCTTTAATCGCGCTGAAGCACTCTTCGCGCATTGGATCATAGACGATGCCCATCGCTACCTCGCCCTCCTTGAGCAATGACAGTGACACCGCGCAAAGTGGCACCCCACTCGCGAAATTGCTGGTTCCGTCAACCGGGTCGAGACACCAGACCGCTTGCTCTGTTGTATTAAGCAACGCAACCTGCTCCGACGCCAACATCTCTTCACCAAGGAAAAGACAGTCCGGCCATTGCGCTTTCAACGCACTTTGGATTGATTTCTGCACAGCATGATCCGCTTCGGTGACGATACTGCCATCGGCCTTGTATTGGCGCGCACTGTGGTTGAAACGCGGCATCAGTTCCTGTTTTGCAGCGTCAATAACTATCTCCTGAACCGCGTTCAGATCAGGCAATGACATGAGTCGCTCCTTTTTTTGCATTCAGCGCCATCCGGCGTATATGGAAATGCCACATTATACACTGCCGGATCCCGGCAACTGCGCCATGCATTGCCCTACCTCCCGGGTCCATGCAGTCGTATGCGCAGAGCTTCCCTGCTCTCGCGAAACAATTACTGTTTTTGGAGGTGTCCTAAAGTTTCTCTTCATACGGTCGATATTTAATAAAGTTTCTCTTCATACGGTCGATATTTAATCAAATGGGAAGTAGCGCCACCGGGTAAAAGGTGAAACAGGTGGGAGTCGTCGGTAAAGCCCGGGCTGTGAACAATATCTCCAATCGGAGGTCACAGATCGCTGCTACCACGGCGCCTTGTTCAAGTGGCGCTGGCCAACTGAATTTCGTTTACCCGTGGTGTGGTATGTCGGGCACCGATAAATCACCGCGCATTGTTCCGAATCCCGAGTGTTCCGCTGTCATGCGGCTGCATGGCATGATTGGTTGAATTTGACAGAGTTAACAATTCAGGAGTGACATGATGAATCGCTATGGTCTTTATATTTCGTTAATTGCGCTGACAGCCGGTCTCGCTGCATGTATTGATGACAGTTCCACAACTTCTGGAGACAGTACCGCCGTTGTGGCAAAAGGCACGATAACCGGTTTCGGCAGTATCTACGTCAATGGCGTCAGATTTGAAACTGATACGGCCAGTTTTGATGTGGATGATGCCGCTGGCACCCAGAGCAATCTGGCTGTCGGCATGGTGGTCACTGTCCAGGGCACGGTGGATGCCAACGGCACTACCGGTAAGGCAACCAGTGTGGTTTTTGATGACGAGGTTGAAGGTCCCGTTGCTGCTCTGAGCACTGCCACCGATGGTCTGAGCAAAAGCTTTACCGTGCTTGGCAAGAGTGTCGTTGTGGATAGTGTTTCAACGGTATTTAAAAATACGGACTTCACCTCGCTGGCTGATGGCGATATCGTAGAGATAAGCGGTTACTTTGGCGCTGGCGGCCTGCTCCAGGCCACTTATGTGGAGAAAACAACCACACTCTCCTACGGCACTTCAGAAGTTGAACTGAAGGGTACCGTGAGTAACCTTGCAGCAGACACCTTTACCCTGAATGGCATAACTGTCAGCTTCGATCCGACTGGTTCAGCAACTGACCTCAGTGAGATAGACGGCGGCACCGTTGCCAATGGAGCCTACGTTGAGGTACAAGGCGTGATCGACTCAGCCAGCAGCATGACCGCCACACGCATCGAGAGTGAGAGTGAGGGCGTGGGTGATGATGGCGATGAGGTCAGTCTCGAGGGTGTGATTACCGACTATGTCGATAACAGCAACTTCAAGGTTTCCGGCCAGCGGGTCGATGCATCTCGTGCTGAACTCAAACCTGCCGACCTGACACTGGCTGATGGTATGCAGATAGAGGTTGAAGGCAGCATCAGCGGCACTACCCTGATTGCCGAAGATATTGAGACACGTGATGATGAGATCGAGATTGCAGCAACCGTGTCAGGTATCGATACCGTAAACCGCACCGTAACCCTGCAGCTCTTCGGTGACACCGTTACCGTCGGCACAGACAACCGTACCCTGATGGATGATGAAACAAATGCTGTCTCTCGCCTCACCTTCAATGACCTGACCGTTGGCGACTATGTTGAGATTGAAGGGCACATGGATGGCAGCAACGTGGTCGCAACCCATATCCAGCGTGACGATGTGGATGATCAGGTTCTGAAGGGGCCGGTGGACAACTTTGTGCCTGGCACCTCCATCACCATCCTGGGTATTACTGTTGATACGAGTTTGTCGACCCAATTCGAAGGTCACAACGATGCATCGATGACCAGCAATAGCTTCTACACAGGCCTGTCAACCGGCGATATCGTCGAAATGGAGGATAACCATCCTGCCGATGGTACAGCCGACAAGGTTAAGTTGGACGACTGAGCAGTCGTGTGATCCGTTTCCCGTTGGTTAGGGAAAGCGTGGCGGTTGGTGTTCTCATCAGCCACCATTTTTTTGGATTGCTGGAAACAGGGTTGATTGTGATTGAGGGAGTGTTAGTGAAAGGGACGTCAATGCGTGCAGGTTGGAGCGAGGTACAAAACGCGACCTGTCACCACCCACCAAAGCCATAAATTTTCCTGTATTGTGTGTCATGATAAAAAGGATAAATGTAACCACTCAGCGAGTAGTAAATATGTTTTGTAGCTGCCCGGCTTGCTTCTGAAACGGGCCAGATCAAGGCGGAGAAAGGGGGTTTATGCCGAACAGGAGATTCAAATGCCGTATAGTACATGGATGTGCGGGGGCGGCCAGGGGTAAATAACCATTTTCCAACGCAGAGATAGTACATTCCAGGAGTAAGCCGGATAGTTACGGATAAACATGGTAACTCCGGAGACACCACTTTGGAAAACACCTTCTATTTACCCTGGTTCATCACGCTATCACTCCATATTTTCTGTCTGGCAAAGAAACATAACCAGCCATATCAGAAATATATTTCACCAGCCTCGGGCGTGCAAACAACCGTTAGGTTCGCTAACTTGTGGGCTATCGGATCGCCAGGTTCTAATCGAGTGTAAACCCGGTAAATGTGTTATTTTATCCACCAAACCGTAAACATATCTGAAATAAAAGCCCGTAATCCAGCAAAAGAGCGAAAGGCAAAGTAGTGAGCATGCAACATTGAATGGATCATCCAGAACGGCAGCCTTTGGCAGCCTGCTCCCCGATGAGATGCTTGATGCTGTGGAAACCACCGGCATCCGTTGCGATGGACGATTTCTTGCGTTGAATAGCTACGAAAACCGTGTCTATCAAGTGTGGCTGGAAGACGAGAGTCAGGTGGTAGCAAAATTCTATCGGCCCGGGCGCTGGAGTGATGCAGCCATTCTTGAAGAACACAACTTCACCATGGCGCTGTCAGAGCAGGAAATTCCCGTCATTCCACCCCTCCGGAACAGTAACGGGAAAACACTTCACAAGCACGGCCCATACAGATTTGCTCTCTACCCCTGCCGCGGGGGGCGCACGCCGGAATTTGACAGCCCGGAACATATGAAACAGCTTGGCCGTCTTGTCGGACGCATCCATGCAACAGGAGCAGTTCAGGATTATCAACATCGGCTTACAGTGGATATCGACAGCTTTGCGATCAGGCCGCAGGCCTTTTTGCTGGACAACCATTTTATTCCGGATCATCTGATACCCGCATACCAGACATTGACCGATGACCTGATCAAGCAGATCCGGTTGTGCTTCAGACGTGCCGGCAAGATAAAATACCTGCGCCTGCATGGAGACTGTCACCCCGGCAATATTTTGTGGACAGATAATGGACCACATATTGTAGATTTTGATGATGCCCGCATGGGGCCGGCAATTCAGGATCTGTGGATGTTTCTCTCCGGTGACAGGACGTACATGACTGCCAGGCTCGGGGATCTGCTGGAGGGCTATACCCGGTTTTTTGATTTTGATCCCGATGAGCTATATCTGGTAGAGGCGCTGCGAACCTTACGGATGATTCACTACGCTGCCTGGCTGGGCTCCCGGTGGAACGATCCCGCCTTTCCTATGGCATTTCCCTGGTTCAATACGACCCGTTACTGGGAAGAGCACATTCTGTCTCTGAGAGAACAGGCAGCCTTGCTGGACGAACCATCCCTGATCTGGAGCTGATTCATACGGCAAGAAACCAGAAGTCTCCCAACCTGTCGATTCACAAACAGTTACTCCCTCTGTTTTTTATTGGGGTATTAATTGCTTGACCTGATTCAAGGCGGCCTTCTCCGAGATCAAATCAGCTAGCGTATACTTGTCAAGCGTCTTGATATATTCCGTAACAGCCTGATTCAATACAGTATAAAGTCGGCAACTCGGCAGTAAAGGGCACTCCATTCCCTCGCAATTAACCGGGTTCAGGGTGTTTTCCACTTCCCGAACCACCAATCCAAGATTTATCTTGTCCGGCGACTTGCTCAAACGAATGCCGCCACCCCGACCCTGTTGAGTAAAAACATATCCCAACCGACCCAGATTATGCACAACCTTGACGACATGGTTTCGTGAAATTCCGTAGCCTTTGGCTATATCGGTAACACGGGCCAGCTTCATGGGTGGCATCGCCGACAAGTAGATCAGTACTCTGAGCGAGTAGTCAGTATAGCGCGTTATCTGCATTTCAGCCTCCACTCCACAGATGAGAGCGCGTTGCCAATCAACCAATAATATCCGCCGTATCCTGTTTTCATCCCGGCAAGGCAGGATAAGCGGTATATGAACTTGCTACGCATGCGAATAACGGTACTGCCAGCAGGAAGACGGGAATCGGCCTTTCGCTCCGGCCCTGAGAAAACACCATGCCACCGCGCAATTTGTCGCTCTTCTGGAATCATCAAATATCACTCCTCAAATTTTCCCGGCGTATTTTTCAGAGCCAACAGTAACCACTGTCTGATTGTCGGCACACACAGCTGCACCAACTCCGACAATACACAAACAATTATCCAGCCGATACCCGGCAGCAACGTTCCTGAATCCGGCCCGAAAAATCGGGCCTCCAATGCGTTGACATCAAGTTAACTTGCATCTAGCATACAAGTATTGACCAAGGCATTCCATTTTCTGGTAGCATCTGCATTTTAAACAGAATGGCTTGGCAATGTCTAAGTCATTTGCGGCATTTCACCCGCTGTTTGTGGCTTTCCACACCAAAACATGCATGTGAAATATAGCTATCAAGGAGGCAGCAATGTCTGAACGCATAACCAAAAGCATGGCTCGAAATATCTATTTCGGCGGCAGCCTGTTTTTCTTCCTGTTTCTGGTCGGCCTGACCGTTGACACCATGAGCCAACTTCCTGAAAGGGATAACCGCGATCAAATTACCGAAAGCGTCGCCCTGGGAAAGGAGGTATGGGAGCACAACAACTGTATCGGATGCCACTCCCTCATGGGTGAAGGCGCCTACTATGCTCCAGAGCTGGCAAACGTGTTTAACCGCCGTGGCAACAGCGATGAAAAAACTTTCAAACAGTATCTCAGTATCTGGATGTCCATCCAGCCACTGCAAAATCCCGGCAGAAGAAAAATGCCCCAATTCAATCTGACAGAGGAGGAGGTGAACGGACTGGCCGATTTTCTTATCTGGACATCACGTATCGATGACAACGACTGGCCACCCAACATCGAAGGTTGACAAGCGAATCAGCCCGACTGGAGAAGAGTTATGAAATACGAATCGCAACAAGTAGCAAAACCCTATTTTATATTCGCCCTCGCACTGTTTGCCGGACAGATAATATTCGGTCTGCTGATGGGCATGCAATATATCGATGGAGACACGCTCTTTCCGTATATTCCCTTTAACGTTGCCCGAATGGTGCACACCAATCTGCTGATTGTATGGCTGCTGTTCGGGTTTATGGGCGCAGCTTTCTATTTGATTCCCGAGGAGGCGGAAACCGAGCTGTACAGTCCAAAACTTGCCATGATTACCTTCTGGGTATTTGCAGCGGCGGGAGTAGCCACCATTCTGGGCTACCTGCTGGTACCCTATGCCGAGCTTGCCCATTTGACCAGAAACGCATTGTGGCCAACCATGGGCAGGGAGTTTCTGGAACAACCCACCATTACCAAACTGGGAATTGTAGTCGTCGTTCTTGCCTTTATTTTCAACATCGGCATGACGGTGCTCAGGGGGCGAAAAACAGTCATTAATCTTATCCTGATCACCGGACTCATCGGCTTGGCCGTATTCTTCCTGTTTGCCTTCTATAACCCGACAAATCTGGTACTCGATAAATTCTTCTGGTGGTGGGTTGTTCACCTCTGGGTTGAGGGGGTATGGGAGCTAATCATGGGTGCAATCCTGGCCTTTGTACTGGTCAAGATCACCGGGGTCGACCGTGAGTACATTGAAAAATGGCTGTATCTCATTATCGCGCTTGCCCTTATTTCCGGGCTGGTTGGTATGGGGCATCATTACTACTGGATTGGACCTCCGGAATACTGGCTGTGGCTTGGTTCATTTTTCTCCGCGCTGGAGCCCATTCCTTTTTTCATGATGATGCTGTACGCATTTGATGTAATCAGAAAACGGCGTATCAATCCAAACAACAGGATTGCAACCACCTGGGCGCTGGGTACCGCAACCATGGCTTTTTTGGGCGCCGGCGTATGGGGTTTTCTGCACACACTGGCTCCGGTCAACTACTACACCCACGGTACGCAAATCACCGCCGCTCACGGACATCTGGCCTTCTTCGGCGCCTACGCGATGATTGTAATGACCATAATATCCTATGCCATGCCTATTCTACGCGGCAGGGAAGATGGTAACCCGCCTGAAGCGCAAAAAGTTGAACGGATTGCTTTCTGGCTGATGTGTATCAGCATGTTTGGCATAACACTGGCGCTTACCGCAGCCGGCGTTTGGCAAGTTGCCCTGCAACGTATTCCTGAGACTGGCGCAACCGGCTTTATTGATACACAGACACAAATCATTCCAGTCTACTGGATACGACTGGTGTTTGGTGTCATGTTCGCAATGGGCGTAGTTGCCTATTTCGCCAGTTTTTTTATAGCCGGAAAATCCGACAGCAAAACTGCATAGCACACACTGGCGGGACAGAGCCCCGTGCATGCACGGGGCCTGAACTGCCGACGGAGGAGAAACCTTGGAAGAACAGGTCGGCAAGCTCTGGCACAGTTTTATTACCGGACGGACAACAACCGGCTACCCTCAGGCGGCCATATCTTTTTCGCAATTGTCCCGTGGGCTAAGTATCTTCTATCGTGCAGCGGGGGGCGACCCCGCAAAAACCATGAGCTGCACAGATAAAAGACGACTGCGCACCCGGCGTGCCTGGCTGGTTCGTGTTGCGGGTACACAGCAACGTTTTTCAATGGCTTGGCAGGACGAGAAGGGAGTCTATTTTCCCGAGCAGATTGATCTGTTTTCCCAGACAGAGCTCAACAAGACACTCTATTTCTGGCTTGCGGCAATGGCTGCACAGCTACCCCTTCATTTCGACTGGTTCCGGGACAACCAGATTGCAACCCGGACACTGCTGGACAGATATCCCGGATTCAGGGAACACTACAGAATGATGGCAGCTACTCTCGTTACGCAGCGGAAAAATCTGATATGTAAAACGGAGGCTGAGAAACGCAGGGAAAAAGTCATAATCCATGCGCTCAATCATCCGGTTGATTGCATAGAGTTTCCGGTAGCGGACAGAGACAGCCACCCGGTACCATTGTGGCTCTACCCGGCACTGTCAACTCAACATGTGACAGAAGAAAACGAGCAACCACTGCCAAATCAGAACACCGAAAAACAACAAACAGAAACTGTAACCGTACGCAAGCAGGCCAAACGGACAGACGACAGAAAAAAGACCGATGGACTACTGATATTCATCCCAGACAGCCTGTTCAGCTGGACCGAACATATCAATATGGATCGCTCAGAGGACGATACCTTCGACGAAAACGCCGCATTCATCGCTCAGGATCTGGATGACCTGACTCTGGGAAACCGGGAAAATGGCATCGCATCACGACTGAAAATCGATCTGGATCTGCCCTCCTCCGATGCGGATGATTTTCCCGTCGGCCCGGGCATCCGCCTGCCAGAATGGCACTACAAACGCCACAGTTATATCACTCACTACTGCCAGCTCCAACCCCTGATCAGTGCGGATGCAGAACCGACCGAACTGCCAGTACATCTAAAACCGGTAGCAAGGCGGCTGAAAAGCCAGCTGGAGAGCTTCCGGCTGGGCAAGAACAGACTGAGACGACAGCTGTTTGGTGACGAGATCAATCTGGACTCCTGGCTGGAACACACTACCAGCGCCACACAACAAGTGACAGGACAGAACTTTTTCAACCGCATCGACCAGCACCAACGGGATCTCTCAACCTTGATCCTTGCCGATTTGTCACTCTCCACCGAGGCTGCCATCGATAACGATACCCGGATTATCGATGTCATTCGTGACTCCCTGCTACAGTTTGGAGAGGCCATCCACACTCTGGACGACAATTTTGCCATGTACGGATTCTCATCGGTGCGTAACAAAATGATCCGCTACCATATCCTGAAAAACTTTAACGAAAGCTATGACGATACAATCCGTGGCCGAATCCTGTCTGTCAAACCCGGGTTCTATACCCGGCTCGGTGCTGCAATCCGGCAGTCAACCAGAATATTGGCCCGGCAGCCTTCAGAACATAAACTGCTACTCATCATCAGCGATGGCAAACCCAACGATATCGATCGTTACGAAGGACGCTACGGTATAGAGGACACCCGCAAGGCAGTGCAGGAGGCAAAAAGTGAAGGCCTCGCACCGTTCTGTATTACGGTGGACAGTGATGCCAACAACTACCTGCCCTACCTGTTTGGCAACCGTGGCTACAGCGTGCTCCACAACAGCCTGAAACTGCCGCAGGTACTACCCGAAATCTATCTTGGCCTCACCCAATAAACGATGGCCCAAAGGAGGAAAACATGACCAGCAGCTGTTACTACCTGCCCCAAAACAACGAAATCGAGTTATTTTGCTACGCCGCCGAACTGCAACTCCCGGTGCTGATCAAAGGGCCAACCGGATGCGGAAAAACCCGTTTTGTCGAACACATGGGAGAGAAGCTGAACCGGCCTGTTTACACCGTCGCCTGTCACGATGACCTTACCGCCGCTGATCTGATCGGACGCCACCTTATCAATTCAGAAGGCACCTACTGGCAGGATGGTCCGCTGACAAGAGCAGTACGCGAAGGCGGCATCTGCTACCTGGATGAGGTGGTGGAAGCACGCAAGGATACCACAGTAGTACTCCATCCCCTGGCGGACTACCGTCGCGTCCTGCCACTGGATCGAACCGGCGAAACCATCCAGGCACACAAAAATTTCATGCTGGTGGTCTCCTATAACCCAGGCTACCAGAACCTGTTAAAAGGGATGAAACCCAGTACACGACAACGTTTCATCTCACTTCAGTTCAACTACCCTGAAGAGCAGCAAGAGACAGAAATCATCATGGCAGAAACAGGTATCGACAGCAAAACCGCCCGGCACCTTGTCAGGCTTGGAAAAGAGATACGGCGCCTGAAAGATCACGATCTGCAGGAGATGGTCTCAACCCGGCTGCTGGTCTATGCAGCACTGCTAATCGAAAAAGGATTCCCCAAAAGAGACGCCTGCGTTCACTGCCTGGCAGAGTCGCTTACCGATGATGCTGAAACATTCCAAAGCCTTGTGCAGCTGATCAATCTGCACTTTCTGTCCGGCAAAGAGCAGGCCGCTTGAGCAAACCGGCTACAATAGGAAAGCAATCAGTATCACCTTCCAGATACACACCTGGAAATCCCGCCGTGTGGGTATTCGTCCTCTCGGAAATGTCCGAGTTCGCCTTCTTCTTCACGGTTTTTCTGGTCGTCAAGCTGCTCCATCCTGAACTGTTCAGCACAGCTCCGGCACAGCTGAACACAAAAGCCGGGCTTGCCAATACACTACTGTTGATCACCAGCAGCTGGTTTGTCGCCAACGCGGTCAGGGCAGCCAGGTCCGCAAAACGGAAAAAAAGCATGGGCTGGTTGGCGCTCACAATTACAGCGGGACTGCTCTACTGCGCCATCAAATATCTGGAGTATCTCTGGAATGTTGAGCACGGAATCAGCACTCGCACCAATATTTTTTTCGCTCTCTACTACTACCTGGCATTCAATCACCTGCTGCATGTGCTGATCGGCATCTGCGTTATCGGCTGGGCACTGCTGCAAAGCTGGCTCGGATCGTATGACAGCGAAAACCTTGGTGGACTGGAGGGCGCAGCAACCTACTGGCACATGATTGATCTGGTATGGATCCTTCTTTTTCCCATGCTCTATATAGTGGGGTGAAAATTGAACAATCTTACTCGAAACCCGTTAAACAGAGTATGGTTCATTCTGATCAGTTTAACCCTGCTTACGGCGGCAATTCCGGAAAACGATAGTTTAACAACCGCTTCTGCCGCTTTCATCAGCGTGCTTGTTATCATAAAGGGGCGTTTGATAATCCGGGACTATATGGACATGAAAAAGGCACATCCAATACTCTATTGGTCCCTGGTTCTCTACATGGTTCTGTTTTCCATCGCCATGCTGGTGATTCCAGCAATTACGTAAACTAATCGCATGGCCACCAAATTTTCAGAGTGGAACAAAATACCGGCTATTTTTCCATCCGGATCAATAGATTTCAACCCAACAAGAGCAACCCGAAGTCCGACAAGCGAAATTCCTCACAGCTTCAAATCCTGAGCTACTTTTTTCCGGGAGGATCAGGAATATTTATCCATCAAAATTTTCATTGATTTTCTCAAGCGCTCAATGGCAACAGCAAGATCTTTGGTTTCATCATTTGAATTCACCTCTATCTTGCTATTGAGGTTGCCTTTGCTCATATTATGAGTCGCCATTGTCAAATAAACAATCGGGTTTGCTATAGAGCCAGCCAACACCAACGCAATAATTACTGTAATGACTATAGCAAGTAACGCGATCATGACGAAAACATTCTTGAAACTTGTTACAGACTGATAGACGACTGAATTGGGAACCTTGTCAATCAGTGTTCCCAACAACACCTTACGCTCCCGATCTGCAAAAATCGGTGAGGTAGAGACCATAAAATCACCGATTTCAAGGGTTGCTGCCGAAGGGGAGTTCACTACCTTGGCAGCAAGTTCGGGCTCGTCTTTTACAAGACTATGACCGGTATTTAAATCAGCGGGACTTCCCCAGGATTTTTCCGGCTCGATGTGAGCCTGATAAAACCCTTTGCTATCCACCATGGCCATGGTTTCCCCAAAAGCATTCGATCTGTTGATATCATCAAGGAATTTTGATGCCAGAACATTCAGAATCAACATGCCACGAAGGTTGTTATGATCATCATAAACGGGGGTCGCATATCTTATTGTTGGCCTGACCGGCTGTTCGACGACACCTTTTTCCCGATTAAGGTCAAGAGGAGATATCATGACCCCGCCATTTGTCATCGCGATGGTATCATCAAAGTAGTAGCGCCCCTTCTTGTTTTGAAGCCTGTCATCTGCTACCACTTTGCTCATGCCGCGTATGCGGTCGACCCGAACAACCTCCATACCGGTAGTGTCCAGAAAGCGAATTTGGTGGTATATCTCCCTGTTTGCGGACAGACTCAAAAAATCCTGTGACAGACTCTTCCTGGCACTGGCGACAGCGTCCGGACTTCCACTAGCCAACGCGCGGTAAAGATTTGTCACCGCTGACGAGTCACGAAGATAAAACAGATCCACATATACATTGCCAAGGAAACTCTCGATACTCGATGCCAACGATTCGACTTTCGCCTTAAGTCTCTCCTCGCTGCTTTTTCCCAAAGCATTCGTTGTCGAGTACAGCCCATATCCACCAATCAACAATGCAGGTATAAGCGCCACAATCAGTAACGAAAATATCAGTTTATTTCGGATTTTATCCACTTTTCTCCCCTGTTTTTTCTAAAGTGGCGTGATCTAGATTTTATTGAGAAGTGTCTCCAGCTCGTCGCGAAACTCCTGCCGGGATGCCTCATCATCAATATCCTCTGCCAGGATATCTACCAACACCGGCAGGTTTTTTCTGCTAGGTTCAAAAGAGCTTCTCCAGGTTTTTAGCGCTTCACCCATGGTAATTCTCGCTACCGGACCGATCTGTAACGTAAGAGACTCCAGTATTTCATTGAGGTAAGGCTTCAAACCGTGATCTATTTTCTGGTTTGTGGGACGCTGCATAGCCGGGGAAGCGGAAGGGGGAGGAGGCACAGGATCTTTCGGAGATTGGGAAGCGAGCTCTTCGCTTATTTGCGGAGCAGCTGATTTCACGGTCATGTGGATAAGCGCAAAATTGACATCTTTACCCGTCAACAGCAGGACAACAATACCCCCGTCAACGGGATACCCGAGGAGATAATTCTCCTCCATCTCGAAATAGATCTCATCATATGAACGCTTGACACTGGAAGCTCCCTTGAAGATCCGATCAGTGATTTTTCCAATTGAGGTAAGGTTCTCATTTAACAGAGAAGGGAAAGTGGTGGCCAGAACATCACCCTCTTTGACAATGCAGCCATGATACACGCCCCCAAGCGAACCAAGCTCTTCCAGAATATCTTTCATTTCCCACCCCACTGAAGCACATTGTCAATCTGCTGGTTCAGCATGCGAATGGAAATTTTTCCGCCCGAGACCACACATAATGTCTGTTCATCTTCAAGATATAACGTCAGATTATCTTCTGTGGAACTTTTTAACGTAACACTTTTCAGCCCACCGAGATTGGAGGTTTTCTCAAAGGCTTTCGAAATTCCGGACAGAAAACTGATGAACTCATTGAGCTCCATCTCTTCGATTGAAGATGCCGTAATATCTCCCATCGAGCTAACCAGGGCAGCACTTTTTACCCCTTTGATATTTATCACCTCGTCCACAATGGATTCTTTCATAACAACCTTCTCCACATACTCCCCGTTTCCATCAAGGTTGTTATATGTGCTGCTCTGCGTCCTTGATGCTGACATCAACCCGTTTTCACTGTCTGTCCGTTCAGCTTCCCTCACCTCTTCCCTTTTCGCGACTGTATCCTTTTTTCCAGGATTTGCTGTTAACTGAGGAACGATATCATGAACAGTAGGAACGCTCTGTTCATGATCGCGATTCAGACCATGCAATTGTGATGACGATATTTTTTTTGAAGGCCCCATATCAATTTCCTTTGGCAACTTATTTGCGAAACAGACAACCCGTTGCTCGCTGGAACAACTAACCCCCTGCAACAACACTCCAACAATCTGTAACACATCCCGCTCTTTTCTGGCATCAATCTGCGTCACAAAAGCGGAAATAGAACGCCTATTTAGCCAGACCCTGTAATCATTCAATGAAGGTGATGGACGAACATCTGCATGAGTAACGGCGATAACCAGTCTCTTGGTTGCAAGAAGATGCTTAACCTCCCTCAAATAGTGCATCAAATCCCTGAATGGATAGTTTCGTGCATTGTCGACGAAAATTGCCAAACCGATACAGTCTTTCGCTATATCATTCGCCAGGATATCCAACATAAATCCGAAGCGCCCCTGGCCAGGAGTTCCATACAAATGTACCTGCTCATCCTTCCCAATCTGAAGCACACCATTATCCATCGCAACGGTGGTTTTGGCTTTTCTCACTCCACTGTCATTTGAAACTTTTACATCACTGTCCCTGTATATCAGGTTACTGACAGAACGAATTGCGGTTGTTTTTCCGGCACCAACGGGTCCGGTAAATATGAGCTTGAAAGTCTTCATCATCCTAGCTTTTCAGGATACTGCAACGAAGCCCCGCAGCCGCAAAAAATCTCCATTACGGGCTGTTTTATTCCCTTGAAGATGTATCAGAACAATTTAACCGTTCCTGACAGAAAAACGGACGGACATTCAAAACAATAGAGTCAATTACTTGACGAAAATACCCTTTTTTCCATGAATCTCGCCCCGGATTTGAAACAGTTTAATTCTGATCGAAACCATCATTACCAGTTGAACTCCGGCCCAGACCTGCACGTCACCCCTATATACGGGTCACTGGTTCTGCCTTCAACATATTTTGCTATCCGCAGGAGAGAGTCTGACCAGCTGACTTTATTTCTCGTTATTTTAGAACCCTTATAAAAACAAAAAACCTGCCTGAAAATATTTACACAAAGCTAACATGGCATCCTTCCCCCGTCAAATACAACCAAACCATCTTTTATTTTTTAAAAAACATACGCCATACGCCAGTTTATTGATATTGATCAAATTTCCTTTCTTCCCTGTTCCTCTTGGCAACTCATTAACACCGCAGGGGAATATCATAGAATCGCCGTGTCCGGTACCATTTTCTGAAGCAGCGGGTCTGGCAGGATTCCGAACCATCAACCATTTGGGCCGTTGTCGGCACATCGCTCTCTGGAAGGGTGGTGAAATATCTTTTTCCATCATAAGGATAGCGTCTCCCGGTATCACCGTTGTGAATGAAAACCGGCGGCATCAATATCATGATCGTGGCAGCAACCTGCTGCGCATATCACCTGAAACGCTCTACACTTCTTTTCTCTGTTTTTCAGAAATGTCCGCTCTTGAAAAAACAGGTCACAGACAGAACTATAATTGGTATAGGAGAACACAAAGAGTTTCGCAAGTATCACGGGAGAATAAATCATGTTGAGTTCAGCGCAGATCAACGAATTCAGGACTATTCTGGACAAACAATATCTGGAGCTGCGGAAAGAGATCCGGAAAATACTGCTGGAATCAGACAAGGAGCAATTTCAAAAACTCGCCGGCGAGGTTCACGACCTGGAGGAGCTTTCGGTTGCTGATTTACTGGTGGACCTGAACTATGCGGAAATCGACCACTTGCTCAAGGAGCTCCGGGAGGTGGAGGATGCGCTAAGACGGATCCGTGAAGGAAGATACGGTGTCTGCATCGATACCGGCGAACCTATCGAGCTGGAGCGCCTCAAGGCCTATCCAAGTGCCAAAAGGAGTGCGAGGGCGCAGGCCATCTATGAAAAAACCCATGCTGGAGAAACACACCCAAGCCTGTAGGATTTACGAGCCGCGACAGCCTGCCTGAAATGTCGCCACAGATGTAGTGGTGGTTTGTAATCCTCCGGAATTTTTCCTGAAACAGGGCACCCCGTACTTGAATAACTGTCCTCCAGTCTCCATATAATACTTCCCATCAAGGGCACCATACCGATGGATGTGACTGAGTAAGGAGGATGCAGCCATGACTGAGCAAACGAAACAAGTAGCAACTACCGCCAGAAAAGCTAGCGTACCACGCACGGCCCCAGGCCATGTGTTGACTCCATTCGAAGAGATGGAGCGGATGTTCGAATCACTTGTCCCGCGTGGCTGGCTACGGCCGACACGCTGGGAGTGGCCCGAATGGAGTGAACTGACCGCGCCGTTCGAAGGCCGTATACCCAAAGTAAACGTTGTCGAGCGGGACGAGGATATCCTGGTTAAAGCGGAGCTTCCCGGTGTAGACAAGAAAGATCTGGATATCTCCGTAACCGACAACACGCTGACTATCAAGGCCACCACCCATGAAGAGACGGAAAAGGAGGAGGGTGAATATTACCGCCAGGAGATTGTTACCGGATCTTTTGCCCGGTCAATCCTGCTCCCCGCCGAGGTAGATGGTGACAAAGCCAAAGCCAGCTTCAGGGATGGCTTGCTGGAACTCACCATACCCAAAATGAAAAAGGCCAGGAGGCGCAAGATCGACGTAGCATAGGTTACTCCAGGTGGAAAAAAGTGGCTGTGGCACGCTCCATGTGCCATAGCCACACCTATAAGAGAGTATTCATAATTCTGTCTCATTTCTCCAAAAAGTGAAGAAACAGAGGCCACACAAAAAACCGGGGAGCAAAGCGACGTGTTTTTAGGTCAGGTTGACTTTCTTGTTAGCAATTTTTCAATCCTCTACAACCCACATTGCCCCAGACAAACCTGTTTCAGTAAATAACATTTTAACTGGATACTCTGATTCACAGCCTTTCACCACCCATAACTCTCTCCAAAGCCGTGAACCTGCTTCCCCTTTTGGCATACTAAGAACATAAGGCTTAAATGATTCTGGTTTATCACAACCTAACATAGCTACTTTTGAAGCGACTCCTGTCATCGCATCTCGAATTAGTTCTTGGTTACATAAAGAGCCTTCTCTTATGGCATTACCGGGAAGCTCCTCAGCCACAACAGGACAACTGAACATAAGAACAGGTAACGCAAGTGTTATAAGTAGTTTATTTCCCATTATCTTTCCTTGATTGCCAACTTCTGGATAGCTATCGACTATTTGCCGCCTTCATGGTCTTGTAACCACCGGCATTCAATACATGAGTAAAGCCGGCCTTGCGCAGGGTCTCCTCGGCGATACCTGCACGCTTGCCACTACGGCAGTAGACGACAATGCTGCGGTTTTTATCTTCGCCAAACTCGGCCAGCCGTTGCGGAATCTGATCGTAAGGGATCAACAGCGCACCTTCGAGATGTCCCGCGTCATACTCCTTCTGGGTTCTTACATCCACCAGCAGGGCGCCATTGCGGATCTCTTGCCATGCCTGCTTCTCGATAGAGCCGTCCGAGGACTTGGCGCAGGCGACAGCCGTAAACAGAAACAACACTACCAGCAGAAAATAACCACGTTGCAATTTCATAATCCATCTCTCCTTATTGATGCCAGGGGGCACTCAGTTCGTGCACCGCCTCGATAAAGACTGCGGCATGCTCCGGATCGACATGTTGGTGGATACCATGTCCAAGGTTGAACACATGCCCGCTGCCCTTTCCATAACTCTCCAGAATAGTGACCACCTCCTGGCGGATTCGTTCCGGTGAGGCGTACAGGACAGTGGGATCCATATTGCCCTGCAGGGCCACGCGGTCCCCGACGCGGCGGCGTGCGTCGGCAAGGTCCAGCGTCCAGTCCACACCCAGGGCATCACAACCGGTATCTGCCATTATCTCCAGCCAGCCACCTCCCCCTTTGGTAAACAGGACCACAGGAACCCGGCGTCCGTCCGCTTCACGGGTCAGACCGGCGACTATCTGTTCCATATAGCGCAGGGAGAACTCCCGGTAGTCTCGGGGGGTGAGAATTCCTCCCCAGGTATCGAAAATCATCACTGCCTGCGCACCCGCGGCAATCTGGGCATTGAGGTAGCTGGTAACGGACCGGGCCAGTGTGTCGAGCAGCTTGTGCATCAGGTCAGGGCGGTCGAACAGCATCCCCTTGACGTTGGCGTACTCTTTGCTGGAACTCCCCTCCACCATGTAGGTAGAGAGCGTCCAGGGACTGCCGGAGAAACCAATCAGGGGAACCCGGCCATGCAGGTCACGGCGAATGGTGCGTACCGCATCAATCACATATTTGAGCTCCTGCTCCGGATCCGGCACGCCCAGCTTGTCGATATCCGCCGCACTGCGCACCGGATGCTCGAAGCGCGGACCTTCCCCCTCGGCAAAATAGAGCCCCAGCCCCATGGCATCGGGAATGGTCAGAATATCGGAGAACAGAATGGCCGCATCCAGCGGAAAACGTTCCAGGGGCTGCAGGGTAACCTCGCAGGCCAGCTCGGGCGACTTGCACAGATCCATGAAACTGCCAGCCTTTGCGCGAGTGGCGCGATACTCGGGCAGATAACGGCCCGCCTGGCGCATCATCCAGACCGGCGTGACATCCACAGGGTCACGCAGCAGGGCGCGCAGAAAACGATCGTTTTTGAGTTCTTCCATCAGGAATCAGATCTCCAGATAATCCAGAATGCCTTGCGCCGCCTCGCGCCCTTCATGCACGGCCGTGACCACCAGGTCAGAACCCCGCACCATGTCTCCACCGGCAAAAATCTTCGGGTTGCCGGTCTGAAAGGGGTAGGTCTGCCGCTCGGCGGCCTTGACCCGGCCCCAATCATCGGTTTGCACCTCAAACTGCTGCAGCCAGTCGGGCGGGCTGGGACGGAACCCGAAGGCAACGATCACCGCATCGGCGGGAATCACCTCTTCGGAACCCGGTACCGGCTGCGGCCGACGACGGCCCTTCTCATCCGGCTCACCCAGTTCTGTGGTAACCACTTTCACACCCTCGACTCCCGAGGCGCCGACAACCTCAACCGGTTGGCGGTTCCACATGAAGTTCACCCCCTCCTCTTTCGCGTTGGTAACTTCACGTTTGGAGCCCGGCATATTGGCTTCATCACGACGATAGGCGCACACCACGCTCAGCGCACCCTGGCGAATCGCGGTGCGGGTACAGTCCATGGCCGTATCGCCCCCGCCCAGCACCACCACGCGTTTGCCGTACATATTGATAAATTCCGACTCATCCTTCTCCAGTCCCAGACAGCGATTGACGTTGGAGATCAGATAGGGAAGTGCCGAATAGACCCCCGGCAGATCCTCGCCCGGAAAACCGCCCTGCATATAGCTGTAGGTGCCCATGCCGAGAAACACGGCGTCGTACTCATCGACCAGTTGCTGGAACAGGATATCCCTGCCCACCTCGGTGTTGAGCACAAACTCCACACCCATCTCTTTCAACAGCTCGCCACGCTGGCGAACAACCGACTTCTCCAGCTTGAATTCAGGGATGCCGAAGGTAAGCAGGCCGCCAATCTCCGGGTTACGATCATAGACCACCGGTTTGACACCGTTGCGCACCAGCACATCGGCGCAACCCAGCCCGGCCGGGCCGGCACCCACTATCGCCACCCGCTTGCCGCTCTGCTCAATCCTTGACAGATCCGGACGCCAACCCTCCTTGATCGCGGTATCGGTGATAAAGCTCTCCACCGCACCAATGGTCACTGCGCCAAATCCGTCATTCAGGGTGCAGGCTCCCTCGCAAAGCCGATCCTGCGGGCAGACACGGCCGCAGATCTCCGGCAGACTGTTGGTGCGATTGGAGAGCTCGGCAGCCTCGCTGACATTGCCCTCCGCCACCAGCTTGAGCCAGTTGGGGATGTAGTTGTGCACCGGGCACTTCCACTCGCAATAGGGATTGCCGCACTCGAGACAACGATCCGCCTGCACTGCCACGTTTTTCAGATCAAACGTCCGGTAGATTTCGCAGTACTCTTTGGTACGTTCCTGCGCCGGCTTCTTCTCCGGCAGGGTGCGCGGCACCTGTAAGAATTGAAAATTATTGCCCATTATTTGTCATCCGGCATTCAAATTGTTGTTACGCCGCAGCATTCCGCAGATCAGCAATCAGCGCGGCTAGTTTAAGCGCCTTGGGTTTGACCAGCCAGAACCTGCTCGCCAGATCGGCGAAGTTGTCCAGGATATCCTGACCGTAGCGGCTTTCCGTTTCCTCCACGAAACGCTGGATCATCTCCTGCAGATAGTCTCGGTAGGCACCCATGTTTTCCGTGGTGATACGGTGGATGTCGATCAGCTCATGATTGTAGTGATCCACAAAGCTGTTGTCCCGATCCAGCACGTAGGCGAATCCGCCGGTCATCCCGGCACCAAAGTTGAGCCCGGTGCGGCCCAGCACCACCACGACCCCGCCGGTCATATACTCGCAGCAGTGGTCACCAACCCCCTCCACCACCGCACAGGCACCGGAGTTGCGCACCGCAAAACGCTCACCGGCCAGACCCGCTGCAAGCAGGTGGCCGCCGGTGGCGCCATACAGGCAGGTGTTGCCGATGATGGCGGTCTCATGGCTGGCAAAAATACTGCCCTTGGGCGGATAGATAACCAGCTTGCCACCAGCCATCCCCTTGCCCACGTAGTCGTTGGCGTCTCCTTCCAGATACATGTGCAGCCCGCCGGCATTCCACACCCCGAAACTCTGCCCTGCGGTCCCCTGCAGGTGGAGCGTAACGGGAGACTCCTCCATCCCGAGGTTGCCGTGCCGCCGGGCTATCTCGCCGGAGAGGCGCGCACCGATGGAACGATGGATGTTTTTCAGCTGGTAGTGGAAGCTGCCGCCACTGCCGTTCTCGATGGCGGGCAGTGCGTCACGCACCATCTGTTCCGCCAGTTCGCCCTTGTCGAACGGTTGATTGCGCGGCTCGGTGCAGAAACGTGGCTTGTCCGCCGCCACGCCACCATCACTCAGAATGGGGGCCAGATCGAGTTTCTGCTGCTTGCCGGTAGCGCCGGGCAGCAGCTCGAGCAGATCGGTACGGCCGATAATCTCGTCCAGACGGCGATAGCCCATCTGCGCCAGCAGTTCGCGCACCTCTTCGGCGACGAAACGGATGTAGTTCATCACCATCTCCACCCGGCCGATGTAGTGCTCCTTGCGCAGTACTGTGTTCTGGGTGGCGATACCGGTCGCGCAGTTGTTCAGGTGGCAGATACGCAGATATTTGCAGCCAATGGCGATCATCGGGGCGGTGCCAAAACCGAAACTCTCCGCTCCGAGCAGTGCCGCCTTGACCACATCCAGCCCGGTCTTGAGCCCCCCGTCGGTCTGCACCCGCACCTTGTCGCGCAGATCGTTGGCACGCAGGATCTGGTGGGTTTCGGTGAGACCCAGCTCCCATGGCGAACCGGCATATTTCACCGAGGTCAGCGGACTGGCACCGGTGCCGCCATCGTAACCGGAGATGGTAATCAGATCGGCATAGGCCTTGGCGACTCCGGCAGCGATGGTTCCGACGCCCGCCTCGGCCACCAGCTTGACGGAAACCAGCGCCTCGGGATTGACCTGCTTGAGGTCGAAAATAAGCTGGGCCAGATCCTCGATAGAGTAGATATCGTGATGCGGCGGCGGCGAGATGAGCGAGACACCCGGCTTGCAGTAGCGCAGTTCGGCAATCAGTTCGTTCACCTTGCCACCGGGCAACTGACCACCCTCGCCAGGTTTGGCGCCCTGGGCGATCTTGATCTGGATTACCTCGGCACTGGAAAGATAGGCCGGAGTCACCCCGAACCGTCCCGATGCCACCTGTTTGATCTTGGAGCGCTTGACGGTACCGTAGCGGGCCGGGTCTTCCCCCCCCTCACCGGAGTTGGAGCGTCCGCCCAGACGGTTCATCGCCTCGGCCAGGGTCTCGTGGGCCTCCGGGGAGAGTGCTCCCAGAGACATGGCGGCGGTGTCGAAGCGCGGGATGATCGCCTCCACCGGCTCCACTTCATCCAGGCTGACAGGCTGTTCCGCTGTGCGCAGTTTCATCATGTCCCGGAAGGCGAGCACCGGCCGCTCGTTGACCAGCCGGGCAAACTCCCGGTAGTCATTGTAGTCACCGCTCTGCACCGCCCGGCGCAGCGCCTGAACCACGTCGGGATTGTAGGCGTGGTCCTCCCCGCCATGGATATATTTCAGCAGTCCCCCTTGGCTGATTTCATGGCGCGGGTTCCAGGCATCACGCACCAGGGTACGTTGATCCTGTTCCAGATCCTCGAAGCGACTGCCCTGCAAACGGTTGGTGGTGCCCCGGAAACAGAGTTCCACCACTTCATCATGCAGCCCCACCGACTCGAACAGCTGGGCGCCGCGGTAGCTGGCGATGGTGGAGATCCCCATCTTGGAAATGATCTTGTAGAGCCCCTTGTTGATCCCCTTGCGGTAGTTGTGCATCAACTGGCCACAGCCAAGCCCGCTGATCTCGCCGGTACGCTGCAGATCCAGCAAGCATTCGTAGGCAAGCCAGGGGAACACCGCTGTGGCGCCGTAGCCGATCAGTACCGCAAATTCGTGGGGATTGCGGGCGGTCGCCGTTTCCACCACGATGTTGGCATCGCAGCGCAGTCCCTCCCGGATCAGGGTGTGGTGCACTGCGCCGGTGGCCAGCAGGGCGTGTACCGGCACCCGGTCCGGGCCGATCTCGCGATCGGACAGAATCAGCACCACCTTGCCACCCTTGACTGCCGCAAGCGCCTGATCACAGATGCGCTGCAGCGCCTCCTGCAGATTGCTGTCGGCAGAATAGTTCAGGTCGATGCGCCAGCAGGCATAGTCCGGATCATCCAGCTCCTGCAGCTGCTGGAACTTGCTCACCGACAGCACCGGCGAATCCACCAGCAGACGAGCGGCATGATCCTCGGTCTCCTCGAACAGGTTCTTCTCGCGCCCGAAACAGCTCTCCAGGGACATCACAATCTGCTCGCGGATCGGATCGATGGGCGGATTGGTCACCTGGGCGAACTGCTGACGAAAGTAGTCATAGAGGGAGCGCACCCGGCGCGACAACACCGCCGGCGGCGTATCGTCACCCATCGAGCCGATCGCCTCCTGGCCCGCCTCGGCCAGCACCCGCAGCACCTGGTCCCGCTCCTCGAAGCTGACCTGGAACAGTTTCTGACACACCTCGAAACGCTCCTGCGCCATCGGCCGGGAGCACTGCTCCTCGTCCTGCAGCTGCGATCTCAGGCGCCGGGTATGTTTGCTCAACCACTGTTTGTAGGGCTTGCGGCTCTTGAGTTGCTGTTCGATCTGCTCCGGCAGCAACAGCTCACCGGTCTCGGTGTCAACGGCCAGCATCTGACCCGGCCCAAGCCGCCCCTTGGCCACCACCTCCTCCGGAATATAGTCATAGACACCGATCTCGGACGCCAGGGTAATATGGCGGTCATTGGTAACCACCCAGCGGGCCGGGCGCAGGCCGTTGCGATCCAGCGCACAACCGGCATAACGGCCATCGGTCAAAACGATACCCGCCGGGCCGTCCCACGGCTCCATGTGCATGGAGTTGTATTCGTAAAAGGCGCGCAGATCCGGATCCAGCGTCTCCACATTCTGCCAGGCGGGTGGAATCAGCAGACGCATGGCACGGAACAGATCCATACCACCGGCCAGCAGCGCCTCCAGCATATTGTCCAGGCTGCTGGAGTCGGAGCCGGTCATGGAGACCAGCGGACGCACATCCGGCATGGGGATATGGGGGGTCTTGAACTTGTGTCCCCGGGCCATGGACCAGTTGCGATTTCCCTGGATGGTGTTGATCTCGCCGTTGTGCGCCAGATAGCGGAACGGCTGCGCCAGGCGCCACTCCGGCCAGGTGTTGGTGGAGAAACGTTGATGGAACACGCACAGGGCAGACTCCAGCCGCTCGTCTTCCAAATCCCGATAGAACACCGGCAGGTTGGCCGGCATCACCAGCCCCTTGTAGGAGACCACCCGCGACGACAGACTGGGGATATAGAAGGTCTCGTCCTCGACAGCGACGGCCTTTTCCGTGCGCCGCCGCGCAACATAGAGATGGCGCTCGAGGCTGACCTCATCCATCCCGGCGGGGGCATTGACAAAGATCTGTTCAAACAGCGGCAGGCTTTTCAGCGCCTCTTCACCACACGCCGAGTTGTCGGTCGGAACGGTACGCCAACCCGCCACCTGCAACCCTTCCGCAGCGATCTCCTGCTCCAGCCGGGCACGGGCCTGATCCGCCAGCTCCGCAGTCTGATTCAGAAACACCATACCGGTGGCAAAACGCTCCGCCAGATGAATCCCCTCCTCCTGCGCAACGGCCCGCATGAACCGTTCCGGAGTTTTCATCAACAGGCCACAGCCGTCACCGGTCTTGCCATCGGCCGCAACGGCACCCCGATGGGTCAGCCGGGTCAGCGCATTGATTGCGGTCTGCACCAACCAGTGACCGGGGACACCATCCATATGAGCGATGAGGCCAAAGCCACAGCTGTCCTTTTCGAAGGAGGGACGATAAAGACCAGGAGTTCCGTTGTTATTTGAATTCATCGATACTCTATATTTTGTATGTCATCCAAGGGAAAACCGCTCGCAGAAGCCCCGCCAAAGCGGGCAAAATAGCTGGAAATTATACTACCGGAAACGCCCTTGTTCAATGATGTTTGGGTCGCACAGGCCGGGCAATTTCATTGAAATGCTACCAGAAACCCCTTAATATCCTTGATAGATCAATTACTCAAAATGAACAACCCGCCCAGGGAAGAAAGGGGGTACGATGAAAATTCTTTTTTATTTTTCGCTTCTCGCAGCGCTTATGGCATGCGGAGACGAAGATAGCGGCAACTCAGCCCCCTTTCCGCCTGTGCCGAATCCGGAAAACCCGGCACCGGATGGAAAATTCAGCATAAGCGGCAAGTTAATTACTCCTGATTACATTCAGAGTGATCGGGATGTCAATGATCCAAATTCAGAAAACCGCCCGAATAACAGCTTTTCCACGGCGCAGCCACTCCTGAATCCCGTTTCAGTCAGCGGTTATGTCAATAACCCTTTTCAGGGCAGCCCCGGCAGTTCAGCGATCAGCGGAGACATCAGCGATTTCTATCGCGTCAACCTTCTGGCCGGACAGGCAATCAGCCTGGTAATCCCGCACCATGACAGGGGGGACATGGATCTCTATATCTATCCCGCAAGCTGTACGGATTCTACCTGCGGTTCAAACAGATGCCAGCAAAATGGCGATCCGACAGGAAATAATGGCAGCTCTTTCCAGTATGCCGGTGCAAATGAAAAAATCACGGTGCCAGCGGATGGTGCCTATTTCATCGAAGTTTGTGTTTACTCCGGCTATGGTACCTATACGCTCTCCATTGGCACCAAACCGGGGCAGGCCATATTCAGCGCCGAAGATGATTTTGTTCCCGGCGAAATGATCGCCAGCTTCAAGCCATCAATAAAAGCCGCAGACATACAGTCTGGTAACAGCAAGACACGGAACATGAAAAAACGCCCCGTGCTTCTGAAAATGGATAACGGGAGCGGCAGCCTGTCCGTCATGTCAGGAAGCACACTGGCAAACATGGGCAATATCAGGATTAATAGCCGCCACAGTTCGAAAAGAGAAACAGCTGCGGCGCTGGGGCAGGAGTATCTGGAAAAATGGGACACATTAAATGCCATTGCCGAACTGAATCTCAGGCGAGATATTCAATATGCGGAGCCCAATTACATCATTCGCTCCTTGCTGGTTCCAAATGACGAGTTCTATCCCTATCAGTGGCACTATCCAATCATTGATCTCCCCGGCGCATGGGATATCACAACGGGGTCCAGCGACATTGTCGTGGCGGTTGTTGATTCTGGAATAGCGCCCGGACTAAAAGACCTGCAGGGACAGTTGGTTGAAGGTTATGACTTTGTTCAGGATATAACCATCAGCGGTGATGGAGATGGACTGGATTCAGATCCCACCGATCCGGGTTCGGATCGGCCCGGAAGTGCCGTATATCATGGCACCCACGTAGCTGGAACTATTGCGGCAAAATCAAATAACAACAGTGGCATTGCAGGTGTCGCGTGGCAAGCCAGGGTCATGCCAGTACGGGCTCTGGGTACGGATGGCAGTGGCACTGCATATGATCTCATGCAGGCTGTCCGTTACGCTGCGGGTCTGCCCAATGACAGCAGCACCGTACCGCAGAAAAAGGCGGACATCATAAATATGAGCCTGGGTGGCCCGGGTTACATGCAGGCCGGGCAGGATCTTGCTACCGAGGTTTACAATGCAGGTGTCGTTATGGTTGCTGCTGCCGGAAATACGGGTCAGGAAGAATCCGGGTACCCGGCCAGTTACAGACATGTGATTTCTGTAAGCGCAGTTGATATAAACAAGAAGATTGCTCCCTACTCCACTTATGGCGCCGATGTCGATATCGCTGCGCCGGGTGGCAACATGCTCGCGGATCAGAATGCCGATGGTTATGCGGATGGTGTCCTGAGTCTTGGCTACGATAAACAGAAAAAAGAATCCTTGTTCCCGTTTTACGAAGGAACCTCCATGGCAGCTCCCCACGTTGCCGGAGTTTTTGCCCTGATGAAAGCAGTCAATCCGGAATTGAAGCCGGCTGATTTCGATTCCCTGCTCGCATCCGGGAAGCTGACTGAGGATATTGGTGATGCAGGCAGGGATAACCTGTACGGATTCGGTCTTGTCAATGCACTGAAAGCAGTCCGTTCGGCCAGAAATCCCGGCGAAATACCCGCCCCCCCGGCAAATCCGAGTCTGACTGTTACCCCGGCGCAACTGAATTTCAAACTGACAGAGAGCATTCTGTTTCTAAATCTCTCGGCTGCCAGTGGTGGAGTCAGGATTACTTCGGTTACTGCAACCGAACCCTATATTTCAATTGCACCACAAAATGTAAACAGCAACGGATTGGGCGACTACCGGATTTCTCTCGAACGCAACGGAGTTCCCGCAGGTATCCATTCAACTGATATCACCATCAGCAGCAACACGGGAACTGTCAGTGTACCTGTTATTTTTCAGGCAACGAGGGCTGGTGAGGAAGGAATAAAACCGGAGGCCGGATATCTGTATGTCACTCTGTTCGATCCAGAAACGATGCTGGGAAAACACCAGTTACAGCTTGGTCCGGACAGCGATGGCACCTACGCCTTCAATTTTACCGATATTCCGACCGGAAGCTACCTCCTTATCGCTGGAAGTGACTTCAATAACAATGGTGCAATCTGCGATTTCAGCGAATCCTGTGGTGTTTATCCAAGAAGAGATGCTGGCAACATGACAATTGATTTGACTCAAGACCTGACGGATATCAACTTCATGGTCGATTACGAGATTGGTTTCCGGGAAAACGGCATATCCGCAACCACCGCCGGCACAGGACAGCTGCCCTTCACTCCACACAGGCTGCAGAAATGAAAAAATCTCTGTTGATATCCCTGCTTGCTCTTTCCATGCAGGGATGTCTTAACGAAAATAGCACGTTAAAGACGGTGGATCATATATCTGCAAAGGAAGAGAGAACTGTAATACCTAATCTCAAGAAAATACCGATCCGCTCCTGTCCGGAGTTCAGAACAGAAACAGTCAGATTAATCAAGAGCGCTGATGACTGGAAAAGCCTGCAAACATCCAGACAGGTTATTGGCACTCGGATTGCGGGAGACAAAGCGGAGCCTGCTCTTGATTTCAGTGGCTCGGTTGGGCTGTTTGTGTCAATTGGAGGCAGGCCAACACCTGGCTATGAACTTGCCCTGAACAAAGATATGATCCTGGGTTCCGGTGTGCTGACACTCACACTTACTGTTTTAAAACCCGCTGCAGATGCAATTTTGGCGCAACTGGTAACTTATCCCTGCGCCCTGTTATCGATACCTGGTTCGGGCTATACCGAAATCAAGCTGTTTCTCAAAGAAGATGGCGAGAAAAAAATGATTCGGGTTACCCCGTAGCCAGAGTCCGCTCAATCCTAGTACCACTCTGTTCATTGGAAAACCATCCTCCTCCACGTCTCCGTGGTGCGTCTGTATCTGGTTTACACCACAGAGGCACAGAGGGGTGATGTTCAATCATTTATTGCCCACTGGACAGCTCTGCGTTCTCCGTGTCTCTGTGGTGAATCACCGTCTTTTTCCTACCTCCGCAACGTCTTGATATACAGGATAATGGATTTCCTTTCCGTCTCCGAGAACTGTTCACCCCAGGGCGGCATCCGTGGCGAACGGCCCATCGCGGCGCCACCCTTGCTGATAATCTGCATCAAATACTCATCCGGTGCACGGCTCAAGGTCAGGTTGAATGGCGGAGGGTTTTTGATAATTTTTGCCATCTTTCCATCACCTTCACCATTCTCTCCATGACAGAGAGAGCAGTAGCTTTTGAAAATCGCCCTGCCAACCCGTTCCGTTGGTTTGGTTCCCGCCTGGGTCTTGTCCACCATGGAGATCGCTTTTTTTGGATCGTCAATAAGCAATTTGGTAAACAGGGTTACAGATTCGACCTGAGTATAGGTCAACTCATCCCCCCAAGGGGGCATTTCAGCACTCATGGTGCCCAAGCTTCCTCCATAAATCACCGACAATCTGAGCTCATCCAGCTCCTTGCCAAACTTGTTCTCATGAAGATTGGTATCGGGATAGTCCTTCAGAGACATTGGCAACATTCCATCCCCATACCCTTCCCTGCCATGACAAAGCACACAGCGGGCCTGAAACACCTTGGCGCCGTATTCGAGCGTGGGTTTGGCTTCGCTTTTTCCATCCTCGGCGGCTACCACCGCCTGAGTCAGAAGCAGAAGAAAAACCATCCCTCCCGTTTTGATCAAGTTCATATCGAAAGCCACCTTTGATGAAAATTATTCCACGTTGATGGTCATCAACATGCTGGGATGAATCGCGCACTCGACTTCAACCTTTCCGGCCTTGTCAAAAGTGATACTTTTGTACTCACCTTTCGGATAAGATCCCAGGTCAAAAGTTTTCAAATCCGACAAACTGAACACGTTATGGAAAAATTCATCCTCATTGGTAAACTTTACCGTATCCCCTGCCTTGATGGTCAGCTCCTTGACAGAAAAAGTCTTGTTCTTCTGGACTACCTCGTACTCGGCAGCATCTGCTACACCGACAAATAGCAGGGCACCCGCAGCAGCACTCAACAATGTTCTTGTACAATTCATCTCTTTCTCCTCATTCCGGACATTTAATTCATAAACTCATATTGTTGATTGCCGGCCGTATTCTTGCGGCCGGCAACCGAAAACCATGCTCAGTCAAGCGGCAGCACTGGTAACACGACAGGCTCATGCTCGGTGGTCAACGCTTCCATGAAGGCAACCAGGTCCTCCTTGTCCTGCCGGGTAAGATCCAGCTTTCTGATATTGGGCGAAAGATGCTCTTTCACTATCCCGCCCATAGCGTAATGCTCTACCACATCCATCAATGTTTTTGCCGATCCATCGTGGAAGTAAGGGGCAGTAAGCGAAACGTCTCGCAGTGTCGGAGTCTTGAATGCGCCCTTCAGGATTTTAATCGGTTTATGGGCAAAACGACCCGGATCGGCATCCTCACCGGCTGAGGAAGCCAGCCCCAGATTATGAAAACCGTCATCGGTAAAGTTCGGTGCACTGTGGCAAATTGCGCAATTACCCTTGGCTGGATCCTTGAAGATCTTGAAGCCCCTTACCTGCTGTTCGGTCATTGCCTTTTCGTCACCCTTGATCCAGCGGTCAAAAGGTGAGTCATTGCTGATAATAGTGCGCTCATAACTGGCTATTGCCCTGGCAATTGACTGCTTGGTAATCCCCTCTCCCGGATAGGCTTTTTCGAAAGCAGCCTTGTATCCCTTGCTGTTATTCAAAAAGCGAAACATCTGGTTAAAATCGGTGTTCATCTCAACACTGGCTTCCATCGGACCAATGGCTTGGTCTTCCAGATCCTTTTTCCGCCCGTCCCACATCTGGATGGAGTTATACGCAGTGTTGATAACCGTCGGGGAAGCCCGGCCCAGTAACATGCCGTTGTGCCCTCTGGCAGTAGGAAGCCCGTCAGACCAGCCAAACATCGGACTGTGGCAGGAAGCACAGGACATATTGCCATTGCGGCTCAAGCGCGGATCAAAGAAAAGCTGCTTACCCAGGGCAACACGCTCTGCTGTCGGTTTATTGTCCTCCGGGTAGGGCGGAGTATCGGGCAACAACCAGTGTTTCAAATTTGGATCACCCGCTTTGAGAGCTGTTTTACCCTCGCCACTCTGTACTGTTGTTGCGCATGCCGCCAACGTAACCAATGAGGCCAGCAAAATGCCGCGGGCCAACTTGTTACCACCTTGTTTCATCAGATACTTCCCCTATGTTTTGGTTGATACAATTGTCACTGCAGAGCACCTAAAAAAATGGTGATTTTTCGCGAGAGCAAGGAATAACCGGGCACAGAGCTGACGCTGCTATCGCGGAGAAGCGCACTTTTAGAGGTACCCTACACTCTGAACTGTTTAATCATTCCCTGCATCTTGCTCGCCTCACCACTCAGCTCCCCGGAGAGCTCATTCAGTTTCACTACCTGTTTGCTGGACTCCTCCGCCATCTCGGAAAGGGAGCAGACAGCCTGCGTTATGCTTTGCATGGCCTCTTTTTGTGGAGCCATGATGGTTACAACTCTTTTCATCCCTTCGTACATTTGCTGTGCCTGCTCACTGTTTTTTGATATATGCTCCGCAGCCTGCTGCAAACGCTCGATATTGGTACGCGAATCGTTCACAGTTTCTTCCAGTGATTCCACTGTTACATTCACACTGCCGGACATTATTTCAATCAATCCGGAGATCTGATCCGTAGCCTCACTGGTGCGCTTGGCCAGCTCTCTCACCTCATCGGCCACGACAGCAAACCCCCTGCCCTGTTCACCAGCGCGGGCCGCTTCAATAGCCGCATTCAGTGCCAGCAAATTGGTCTGCTCGGAGATGCCGCGAATAGTGTTGGTAATCTGGGTGATTTTTCCTGCCGCATCAGCCAACTCCTGAGTAACGCCGACTGTCTGTTCCATATCGCTCTGGAAACGCTGGAAATCATTTACTGCGGATACAATCTCGGTTGCGGAAGCTGTTGCCGTATCCGATGCGCAACGGCACTCATCTGCCGCTTCATCAAGCTGCTCCATGGCATCATTGGTGGCCGACAATGCAATACCGGACTCCTCCTGGATCTGCTTGACGTTGTCGTGGATATGCAGAGTTGCGTCGTGAATCAACCCGGCGGCACTGGTAAGGTCCTCACTCTCCTTGGTCAACATGGTCGAGCTGGCCATGATGCCCCGAATAATTCCGTGTAGCTTGCGGACAGTAGTTGAAATAGCATTGACTGTACGTCCCATTTCATCCTTGCCCCCCGCCTCCAGGGAGATAGTCAGGTCTCCGTTTGCAACAGACGCCATACTCTTTTCTATCATTACCAGGGGCCGGGTTATTTTTGCCGCCACGAATAAACTGACCAGTACACCAAGAAGGATGCTCGCCAACACAAAAGCGCCCAGCATTAAAATAATCCGCTTACCCTGCTGCGTACTTTCAGCCAGATTATCCATCAGTTTTTTTCTTTCCCCGTCAACCAGTTGTTGAGAAACTGCTTCAACCTCTTTCAACAACGAGTCAATCTCTTTCAACTTGCCCATGCCGGCCTCATCGTTATTCTTTTTCCCGGCGCGAATAATATCGAGTTGCTGTGGCTTCAGTTTTTCGAGCAGTTCGGCAAGGCGCTTCACATCACGGCTCTCCGGCAACGCTTTGTGCAAATGCTGAATACTCTCATCCAGGTGGGAAGATGCACGAATACTTGCAATCGCCGCCTTGCGAATATCCAGACGCTCATCAGCCGCCAGCAATGTGCTGATTGCTGTATTCATCTCCAGAATGCCAACCCGGGCGCGGGATGCCGCTTCAACCTTTGCCTCACTCTCGGCCACAGTGGTTTCAGTGGCCTTGCCTTGGCTGTGAATAAAACCTGCGCCCAGCAGGCCCACACTGACAATACCTATAATCAGCAATCCGGATAATGAGAGTATTTTCATTCGTAAGGATGAGTTGTTGAAGTATTCACCCAGACCTGTTGCCATGTTGAACTCCGCAAGACATTTGTTTGATGCTTCAACTTAACGGCCAGTTAGCAGATTCCTTTAGCCAAGGGGAGAGACAAGAAATTCATAACTGTTTGCCCGCCCGATTATAAGGTTAGTATAATATTTTAATTATATTCTCTCTAAAACTTGTTGTACTGTACAGTCCGCCAGTTTTAATAAAATCGCTCTATTTTTCGCTAACCCGTTAATTCAGCTCTCTTAAACCAGGCTTGCTCATCTTTATGACTTTTATATAAACGATACACCATATAATTTATTGACATAGATCAATGCATGGTTTGCACAAGTCTGGAACTATATAACCGCAATTGTTAGTGGGGATTTACATAAATGAACCAACCTCTGCCAATAGTGGCGGGTTTGAGATTGTTGCCGGACGCATTCCATACAGATGTCATAACCTGCATCTCGAATCATCTGATGCGGGGTCAGGATATTGCGGAACGGCTCGACTATCTTGAAGGGAAGCGTATCTGTCTGTCAGTCAGCGATACCGGTAACAGTTTCTACATTCGCGTTGCCAGGCGGCGGCTGATCAGATGCTCCAGCCATGTCCCATGGGACGTTCGCATCAGTGGCAAGCTGGAAGATTTCTGGCGGTTGGCAAGCCGCAGCGAGGATCCGGATACCCTGTTCTTCAATCGGGATCTGGAACTGGAAGGTGATACCGATGCCGCGCTGTATCTTAAAAACCTGCTGGACTCGGTAGAGTTTGATTTTGACAGACACCTGCAAGAGGTGGCGGGATCCTGGCTGGCACCGCATATGCGCAAGATTATTGAACGCAGTACCCTTCTGCAACGCGCACGAAGGTTGGTACAGGTTTGATTGAGATCCCGGATATCAAGCCTTTTATTTGATATCCGAACATAGTTTCCTGGCAGTTCTCCTGCTATTGCGGCACATGGACGTGCTGCGTTTTTTTAACGGACTGCCATTCCCGGCTCACCGAACCAGTAGCCGTTACAATACTCTTCTCCAACAACGGCACTCAGCTCTTTCTGTGCACTTTCCGGTTCGGCATTCCCCTGTATTACATCATGAAAAGCGGTTATAACCTGCTCCATATGTTGTGACTGGGGGGACAGGCGCACCACATCGACGCCGAGTTTTTCAAGTGCTGACAGCTCAGTTAACAAATTACATACCAGGCCCGACTGTGTCTGGATCCCGTTGAGAGTCAGGAAACCTTCTCCCTCCTGAGTGCCTAGCGGCAACCCGTCGGCGTAGTCACCACAGCACAAACGGCAGTCATCCTTGGGAAGGTTGCGGTTGCGCGCAGTAAAACAGCGGGCGGAAAAGGCCAGTGGCATGCGGCCGTAGACAAACACCTCTGTTTGCAACCCATCCGGGCGTTTCTGCTGCATCTGTGCCAGTGTATCGCGCGATAATTCCATCGGCATCACCCAGCGCCGGGCACCCAGTTCCGCCAGCAACTCCAGGGTGGCCTGATTATAGGTATTGATGTGCGGCCCGGCTATGAATGCTTCTTCCGCTTCGGTAACAGCATAAAGCGCCGCCATGTCATTCGCTTCAATCGGATATTGTCCATTGGCAACGATGCGTCGCATGGTGCGCAGCTCAGACTCTGACTCCATCAGGGTCAGAGTGGAGAGTATCACCTCTTTCCCGGCCGAAACCAGTCGCTCGGCCAGCATCTGCCAGTCAGCCAGGGTGAGAAAACGCCGTTTGGAACATACCGTTTCTCCCAGATATACGATATCTACCGGCGAAGCGGCAACCCGGGCGTAAAAATCTGTCACCGCCTCCCGTGACCACAAATAGAGCAAAGGTCCTACTGCAAGTTTCATGCTGTTCGTTATTCCTGTTGGTTTGTCTTCAACCGCTACTGCCAGGCTCTGTCCAGTGCGCCCAACGTATGGGTACTGCCCTCTGCAACACGATCAAGCTGGGCGACCCAGTCGGGACGAGGCGTGTAGTTTTCCGGATCAGCAAGGCAGGCATCCAGTGCCTGGCGCAACACCCGGGTAACCTGTTTGACATAGGCAGGGCTACGCTGCCGCCCTTCCACCTTGACGGCCACCACACCGGCTTTCAGCAGATCCGGAAGTCGATCCAGCAGACTGAGACTGGTCGGCTCTTCAATGGCATAGTCCACCCGCCCGTTAACCTCAAAACGCCCTTTGCATAAAACAGGATAACCGGCACTCTCACCGGGCTTGTATGAGTCAATGAGTACGCCATTAAGCCGGGAGCGACGCCCACTGGAATCCTCCTCCCAACGTACCGCTTTGGCCGGGGAACAGGCTCCGCAGGTATTGGGAGACTCACCGGTAACGTAGGAAGAGAGTGCACAACGCCCCTCGACCATGACACACAGACTGCCAAAACCGAATACTTCGACTTCCACATCGGTATTGGCTATCAGCCGAGTCACCTGGGAGAAAGAGAGTACCCGAGGCAAAACCACCCGTTGAATACAAAACTGCCGCTGATAGAAGTTGATTGCTTCGTAACTGGTTGCCGATCCCTGCACCGAAAGATGTAACCGCAGCTCGGGATGGGTTGTTGCAGCATAACGCAGCAATCCTGGATCGGCCATGATAATGGCATCAACGCCCAGGGTAGCAGCAAGATCCACCGCCCGGGTCCACTGCTCCCAGTTTTCCGGCTGGGGAAAGGTATTGAGCGCCAGCAATACCTTGACGCCATGCTCGTGCGCATACCGGATCCCTTTGGCTGCACCACCCTCATCAAAATTCAATCCGGGAAAATTGCGTGCATTGGTAGCATCCCGGAACCCCATATATACCGCATCGGCACCGTTGTCCACCGCCGCCTTCAATGCAGGCAGACTGCCCGCAGGACATACCAGTTCGACTTTTTGCATGTTGCCCTTTTCACCTACCATTAATGTAACTACCCGGCGAGTAGTGAATATGCCGTATAACTGCCTGGATTGCTTCTGAAACGAGCCGGTTCAGGCCGGAAAACGGGATGTTTGCAGGGGTAGATATCCATTTTCCCATCGCAGAAGATGGTACGTTTCAGCAGCAAACCGGGTAGTTACCCATCAGTTACCAACTTTTTTCTGCCTGTTCGTTACGCCCTGCCGGGTTCCACGACGCGCCAGTTCATCTTCAATTCCGTTCAACACCCGCCATTTCCAAGAACACCAGTACGGAGCCAGCAGCAGCGGCACCCTGGCGGTACCGGTAAGGCGGTGGTATACAACTTCTGGTGGAGTCATCTCCACCAGATCCGCCGCCAACGTAATATACTCTTCAAAACACAACGGCAAATACTCCCGCCGCCGCCACTCAGCTGCCAGCCGGGTCCCCTTCACTACATGCAGCGGGTGCAGTTTCAGACCATCTACACCCTCATCCAGTACACGCTGCAATGTTGTTAGCACATGAAACGGCTTTTCGCCCGGCAGTCCGGCAATAAGGTGGGTGCAAACCGGCAGACCGCGATCCCGTGCCGCATGGAGTGTCTGGCGATATTCGGCAAAACCATGGCCCCGGTTAACCCGCCGCAATGTTTCATCGAAACTTGACTGCAAACCAAGTTCCAGCCACACCTCATGCCCGCTGTCACGATACACCGCCAGCAAATCCAGCACCGCTTCGGGAACGCAGTCGGGCCGTGTACCGACCGAAAGGCCAATAACCCCGGGTTCAGCCAGCGCTGTATCATAATGACCCTTCAACCGCTCAATATCAGCATAGGTGTTGGTGTATGCCTGAAAGTAGGCGAGAAAACACCGCGCCCCGGTACGCTTTGCTATAACATCGCGTCCGGCAGCTATCTGCTGCGGCACCGAAGCAATGGCACGGTTGTTGGGGCTGAAGGAGCTGTTATTGCAAAAACTGCACCCTCCACGGCCTACTGTTCCGTCGCGGTTCGGGCAGGTAAAACCGGCGTCAATTGATATCTTGTGCACCCGCTCTCCATACCGGGAAAGCAGCACCTGGCCCAAGGTATTAACGTAGTCTGAAAGCGCCATGACGGAGTTCTATCCCACCACATCCAGCAGCCGGCGGCGGAATGTAACGCCAATCTCGTCGGCAATATCCCGGCAAGCCGTGATATCCACACCAGGAAGACCATCGATAGCTGTCATCACCACCTCGGGAACATGCCCCTGCACAAGCTGGCAAAACTCCAGCATGGCAAAAAAAGCCTGTGGATGCCGTGGCCGGCAATGGCGATTGTAGGTTGATTCATCATGTGCATTCATTGAAACAGATACAGTATCCACCAACCCGGCAAACTCCGGAGTAACATCCCGATCATGGATCAGGTTCGCCAAACCATCCGTATTCACACGGACAGATGCGCCCTCTTTTCGCAACCACCCTGCCACCTCCAGCAGAACATCAAGCCGCCGGGTCGGCTCCCCCAGTCCACAAAAAACAATTTCACTGTAACGTGATGGATCACCGGCAGCGGCAACGATGTCAGCTACGGAAGGCTCGTCATGCAACCGCAGCTCATACTGCCTGACCTCCCAGCTGCCTTTGAATTTGGGACAAAAAGCGCACCGCAGGGTGCACCGGCTGGTAATATTCAGATAACGGTTTCCATGCAGTGTGTAGGCTATAGTAGAGACTCGTGATTCAATCTGCCCTGCCATCTGCCTCACCCTGCCAAAAGCGTAACAGGATTCTATATGTCAGACAGTTTTTTTCATTGATTTCGATCAGCCGTTGCCAAACAACGGAACATTATGGTTTAATAATCAAATGATGTGGGAGCCGATGTGTTTGCCCGTATATTCATCTCGTTCATCGCCATTCTGACCACCTCCACAGTAATCACCTCTGTAGCTGTATCCTGTTCTGAAAGCGAAACTCTTGTCCCCCGTCTCCTTGCACTAATCGCTGTTCTTGGCAGCGCCTCGGGGCTGTTTTATTTTATTCTCGCCAGGACGCTCCGGCACACCGAACAAAAACAGAATACGAATAAAAACCCTACGGAATCTCCGGAACAGCCCGGGCTATCCCTTCTCAGCGCCTCGATTTCTCACGAACTTCGTACACCACTGAATGCAATCATTGGTTTTACGGGGATAATACTTCAGGGAATGTCGGGCGAAATAAACAGGCGTCAACGGGATCAGCTTGAAAGAGTGCTTGATTCAGCAAAAAAGCTGCTCTCCATGATTACAGACATTATCAGTATTGCAAAAATTGACTCCGGTAGCATCAGGATGTTCCCGGCTACTTTTTCTATTGATGAGGCCATCAACGAAGCCATTCGCGAACTCCCAAAGGATAATCATCCGGATTTCAACAAGATATACTTCGAAGTTAACGCACCGCACAAGATAGAAATATATACCGACCAAAAAAAACTGGTACAATGCATTACCAATATACTGTTCTGTATAGTAGAATGCGCGGGCATAAAAAATATAAGCATCACTGCTGAAGAAACAGATAATCACCTGAATATAATCATCGGAACATCGCTATCAGGGCCGAACCAGGAACAGCTGAACCGTCTTGTCAGCTTTCTGGAGACAGGAGAACCGGTGCCTGAGAATTCCGCTGGTCATAATATAAGGCTACATTTAACAAAAAAAATAATTTCAGGACTGCTTGGAGGAAGCATGTCTGTCAACACCGAATCAGGAAATAACGAGCTTTTGCGGCTTACTTTCAGCTCATTGATCGAAAGCAGGTAACAATAACTGTCTGGCGCCAGCCAGAGAAATACGCAAAAACCGTTTTTTCTGTAATAACGTTTTTTAGTCAAAACCAGGGAAAGAAGCACTAATGAAGATCTTGATTGTCGAGGATGACGAAAACTCCAGTCTGTTACTGACCGCTGCACTGGAAGCGCTGGGTTACGAGGCAGAAAGCGCAGAAAATGGAGAATCCGCCCTCCAGAAGATAAAGCAATCTCCCCCGGATCTTGTCATCTCAGACATCCTGATGTCGGGAATGGATGGTTTTGAACTCTGTCGTCTGATTAAGTCCGACCCGCAGCTGAACCATATCCCCTTGGTATTCTATACCGCAACCTACACCGATCCGGAGGATCGCGAACTTGCACTAGGCCTGGGCGCATCCCGGTTTATCGTAAAACCAATGGAAATAACCGAGTTTCTGGATATTATCATCGGAATACTTGACGAACACAAAAAACACAAATTGCCCGTGCAAAACTCCTCCCCGAAGAAGTTTTCCGAACTGCACAAACTACACAAACTGCGTCTGGCCCACAAACTTGACAAGAAGGTTCGACAGCTCGAGCAAGAACAAAAAATGCTTCGTGAAAGTGAAGCGCGCTATCGCTCACTGATAAATGATGTACTGGACAACGCCGCTGTCGCAATCATCATTCTGGACAGTGATTTTACTGCCGTCTGGGCCAACCGCTCGTTCGAGCACTTTTTTTGTATCAAGAGAGAGGAGATCCTCGGCGAGGATTTTCGCCATACCATCAACACAATATTCCCCGACACCCTCCAGGAGAGCTGCAACTTCAAATCCGGGCTACTCGCGGCATACCGTGCCAATAATACCACCAGGCGCATGACATGCTGCCTGGAGAAAACCAGCGGCAAAGCCAAACAGTGGCTCGAATATCACGGCCAACCAATTCGTACAGGATTATACAAAGGGGGAAGAGTTGAGCATTTTACCGATGTAACAGAGATCAAACTGGCGGAAGAGAAGCTGCACATACTGTCCCAGGCCGTAGAACAGAGCCCGGCATCGGTAATTATTTCTGACACAGAGGGAAATATAGAGTATGTCAACCCGCGATTCAGCAGAATTACCGGCTACAATATTGATGAAGCCGTTCAGCAGGATTTGGACTGGATAATCGCCAGACATGCTGAATCTGACATCCAGAAAGAAATCCGGGCTGCTCTGAGAAATGGTACGGAGTGGCGGGGCGAGCTTCCCAATCAAAGAAGAAATGGCGAGGATTTCTGGGAATATCTGGCCATATCCCCTATCAAGTCGGATGATGGTACCATCACTCATTATCTTGCTATCAGTGAAGATATTACCGTACGCAAGGTTTATGAAGAACGGCTGTTCAACCAGGCCAATTTTGACTCACTTACCCGGCTACCGAACAGAGTATTGGCATTCGACCGCCTGACCCAGGCCCTTGCCAGGGCTCACCGCAATGAACGGATTGTTGCTGTTATTTTTATCGATCTGGATCACTTTAAAAACATCAATGACACCCTGGGACATGCTGCTGGCGACCAGCTTCTTGTTGAAGCGGCAAAACGGCTGCGCGGCGCCACCCGTGAGGATGATACCGTTGCCCGGATAAGTGGTGATGAATTCCTCGTCATTCTGCCCGACCTGGCCACAGTCTACGACTCCAAAGTGGTAGCGCATAAAATTCTGAACGCCTTTTCCAGCCCTTTCACCCTGGAGGGAAGAGAGCTGTTTTTCACTGTCAGCATCGGCCTCTCTACCTATCCGGATGACAGCGATAATCCTCACGCACTACTGCAACATGCCGATGCTGCAATGTATCGCGCCAAAGCCAGCGGAAGAAACACCTACCGCTATTTCACGCCGGACATCAACAAACAGGCCGTTCACCGGCTGGAGCTGGAATCCCATCTCCGCCAGGCACTGGAGCACAATGAATTCACAATTCATTATCAACCGATAATTGATATTGCCAAAAAAAGGATGGTTGGTGCGGAAGCTCTGCTATCCTGGTATAACCCTTCACTGGGCCAGGTCTCACCCGACCGGTTTATCCCCGTTGCAGAGGAAACCGGCCTGATCGTTCCTGTTGGCGAATGGCTCCTTGAAACGGCATGTATGCAGGCAAAAGCATGGCAGCAACAGCTCCAGTCTCCCTTTCGCATCTCCATCAACGTATCTTCCCGCCAGTTCCGGGAAAAGAATTTTATCAAAACGGTTACCAAAGCCTTGGAAAAAAGCTGTTTGACAGCCAGTGATCTGGAGCTGGAGATAACAGAAAACCTGCTGTTGCATGAAGCGGGAGAAGCATCAGATATACTGAACGAATTAAGCCTAATGCAGGTTCATCTGGCGGTGGATGATTTTGGCACCGGATACTCTGCGTTAAGCTATCTGAAACACTTCCCTTTCAACGCATTGAAAATAGATCGTACCTTTGTGCGGGATATAATAACTGACAAGGAAGATGCCGCACTGACCCGGGCAATCATCGTCATGGCACAAACCCTTGGTCTGAGAGTCACCGGGGAAGGTGTAGAGACTGAACAACAGTTAAACTTCCTGCATAACGAAGGGTGTAATCAGGTTCAGGGATACTACTTCTGCAAACCGGTGCCATCAAAAAAGTTCAGTGACATGCTGAAAGATCATGAAAATATTGAGTGGATTTCCAGCCATCTCACACCTGATGCGACAATGCACTAGCAAAAGCAACCCGGTGAGAACAAAATAGTAAAAACACCTGCTAACCAGGTTAATCAGGGACTATCCATGTGGTTCAGAAACCTCTGCCTCTATCGTCTTACCAAAACATTTGAGCTGTCGCCGGAACAACTGCATGAACAGCTGATACAAAAATCATTTCAACCCTGCGCTGCAATAGCACCATTCAGTTATGGTTGGATATCACCTCTGGGTCGTAACGGCAAACAACTTACCCATGTAGCCAACAGCAACATCATGGTGTGCGCCCGCAAGGAAGAGAAAGTTCTTCCCCCCGCTGTAATACGTGAATTTGTTGCTGAAAAGGTAGAGGCTATTGAACAGGATCAGGGCCGTTCCCTGCGCCGCAAGGAGCGGAAAGAGATTCGCAACGAGGTGTTACTGGATCTTCTGCCACGCGCCTTTACCCATTCCAGTTACACCTACGCTTATCTTTCTCCCCATGAAAACATGCTGGTAGTGGATGCCACTTCGGCCACCAGGGCCGAAGATCTTATAAGGCACCTGCGGGAAACGCTCGGCAGTTTTCCCGTTATCCCACTAACGACAAACACCGCTCCATCAAATGTGTTGACCGGATGGCTTAGCGGACAAAATGTAGCGCCAGATTTTATTATCTCCGATCAATGTGAACTTCGTGATCCGAAAAAAGAGGGGGGAGTAGTGCGCTGTTCCCGGCAGGATCTGTTTGCCGATGAGATTCAATCACACCTCAAAGCAGGTAAACAGGTAACCAGACTGGCCACCGAGTGGCGGGAACGTCTCAGCTGTATCCTGTCAGAAGATCTGACCATAAAACGGCTGAAGTTTCTTGATGTCGTGCTGGACGCAGCACAGGAGCAGGAAGCCGAAGACGAGGCGGCGCGGTTCGATGCAGATTTTGCCTTGATGACCCTGGAGCTGTCCCGTTTTATTCCGGCACTAATAGAGGTTTTTGGCGGCGAAAACGATACTGCCTCCCCCTGCGGCTAAAACCCCACACTGACTCCAAACCGGACAACCCACGGATCGCCGTACGGGCTGTCATCTTCATCATAGCTGAAATTGTAGAGCACCGACATATACATCGCTGCATTACTGCTGATGGGAGTACTCATCCCGCCTCCAGCGAGAAAGCTGTGATACTGTCGCCGCTCCGTATTTGAACTTCCGCGATAATATTCATGATCGAGATATTCGTATTCCGCTTCGACATAAAATGAAGGGATGATTCGGTAGCGGGCAAACAGGGAGGCTCCATAATCGTTGGTCGTTACCGTCCTGTTATTGCGATCATCATTACGGTAGCGATAAAGAACAGATACCCCCACGGAGGTTCGGGAGTCCAGGTGCATTCCGATCATAGGTGACAATTCGACATAATCGACAGTGCCAAAACTCGCACTGATTCCTCCACCATAAAAAATATTTGAACGGGAAGAGACAACACTTACACCGGCCATTGACTGAGCCGGAATCGCCCACAGAAATACTGTAACAACAGCAACAGGGAGAATTTTTTTCATCCCGTTTTCCTCCAGAATAAATATCTCTTAGTTACCCAACGGTACCAATGCCGGGAATTTATTTGCCGGATACCTCTGTGTTCTCCGCGTCTCTGTGGTTTTCCGGTTTGCACCACAGAGACACAGAGGGCACGGAGGAGTGGTATTCAGTCATTATTTAGTGCCATTCCTCCTATTTGCCCTTTTTAATATGACGCACAAGGCGCCGCCGTTTTTCCTTCTGCCGTTTGGTCAATACGTTTCTGCGCCCGGCAAAGGGATTATCTCCCCCCTTGAACTCGATCCGCAGTGGAGTCCCCTCCAGCCGTAACTGCTTGCGAAAAATGTTGCTCAGGTAACGCCGGTAGGCGTCGGGCACTGCGTTGGTCTGATTGCCATGAATAATAATCACAGGCGGATTTTTCCCACCCTGGTGGGCATAACGCAACTTGATACGGCGGCCCCGAACCAGCGGCGGTGAGTGTGCCATTACTGCATCTTCCAGCAGACGGGTCAATTTTGGCGTGGCGAGCTGAATCATTGCGGATCGATAAGCCCGCTGTACTGATTCGAAAAGCTCCCCCACTCCGGTTCCATGCAGCGCCGAGATGAAATGAATACGGGCAAAGTCCAGAAACGGCAGTTTCAGATCCAGCTCCCGGCGAACCTTGTCCCGTTGCTCCTGCGACAGGTGGTCCCACTTGTTGACAGCAATCACGATAGCACGGCCGGAATCCAGCACATAACCGAGCAGATGGGCATCCTGGTCGCTGATCCCCTCCTGCGCATCCAGTACCATAATAACAACCTGCGAGGCATCAATGGCCTGGAGTGTCTTTATGATGCTGAATTTCTCAACCGCCTGTTTTACCCGGCTGCGCCGCCGCACACCGGCGGTATCGATAAAAATATACTCCTGTCCATCGCGCTCGAAGGGCACAAAGATGCTATCGCGTGTGGTTCCCGGCAGATCAAAAACCACTACCCGCTCTTCACCAAGAATACGATTCAACAGGGTGGATTTACCCACATTGGGACGACCAACGAGAGCAATGCGAATCCCCTTTTCCGGTACCTTGTCACCAGATTCTGATGGCTCTTCCGGTGCAAAGATCTCTTCAACAAGCTGTTTGACGCCCTGTCCGTGGACAGCGGCAATAGCCAGAGGCTCACCCAGACCAAGGGAGTGAAACTCCACCGCAGCCATGGCCGGCTCCAGACCCTCAGCCTTGTTCACCACAACAAATACCTTTTTGCCGGACTGGCGCAGACGTTGTGCAATGTTCTCATCCGCCGGGGTCAGGCCGGCCCTGGCATCAACCAGAAACAGTACCGCACTGGCCTCCTCCACCGCCAGCCAGGACTGTTGCGCCATGTGTTGGTCAATCCCTTCCGATTCACCACTCAGGCCGCCGGTATCGATAACGATATAGCTGCGCTGACCGAGCCGGCCCTCACCATACTTCCGGTCGCGGGTCAGGCCGGGCTGATCGGCAACCAGTGCATCTCGGGATTTGGTCAGTCGGTTGAACAGGGTTGACTTGCCCACATTGGGGCGGCCCACCAGGGCCAGGACGGGTTTCATAAACTCATCTGCGCGGTGAAGCTTCCAGGCAAAACAGTTTGCCATCATTGCCATAAACATACAGCCGATCACCGGCAACGACCGGTGCTACGCGCACCCCGCTTGAAACCGGGAAACGGGCCATAAAATGACCATCGCTGCGCGCCATCCAGTGTAGGTAACCCTCCATGTCGCCAACGACCACGCTCTGTTTGTAAACCGCGGGAGCGGTCAGGGAGCGGCGCTTCAGTGCCTCTTGCTGCCACAGGGATGCTCCATTGGTTCGATCCAGCGCCCAGACACGATCATTGTCATCACTCACATAAAGCGTCCTGTCATCCGCTGCCAGACCGGTCGATGATGACATGGCGCGACTCCACAATACACGCCCGGACTGCAGATCGATAGCAGCAATTCGTCCCTGG
>JALSHD010000176.1 GCA_026982395.1 Chromatiales bacterium
CGGCTCCGTATGACCTCGTTCCTCGCCACACTACGCCATGACTCCCTCAATGACTCTACGGCAACAGAAAGCCGCTGCTGCATCTTCTCCGTCACTCGCTAACGCTCCTAACTGCGAATATGCAGACAGCGTTGCCTATCGGGGACTAACCGCCTTCGCTTCGCTCTCCATGGCGGTCAGCGCAAGAGAAAACTTTTTTCTGAAACAGCTATCATCGCAGACGGTAATCAAGGCATCGTTCCTTTCAACAATCGCATCACGAATTTTTCCTGGCACTGCGGAATCGGGCCACCAGATCCCGACACCGATAAAACAGTCATTTTTTTCGATATGCAGTTAAAATCCGGTGCGTGGATGTCCCTGGCCGTTTCATGGAGAAACTGAATATCTCCCGGCTGAAATAGCTGTGCGACATACTGACTACTGTTTATCAAAATAGGTGATCAACATAAGCACCGCTCCCTGCGGATCCTGCATCACCATGAAACGTCCCACATCGGGAATATCCTGGGGTGACAGGATGGTTTTTCCACCCAGTGCCTCTACCCGGGCCGGCATTGCGTCAACATCATCCACAGTTACATAAGCCCCCCAGACGGGTGGCATTCCCTGTGCCTCTGGCGGTGTCGCCATGATGCCCGCCACCTCGGTCTCTCCCGCCCTGGCCATGGTGTAGGTGCCGTTGATTGACTCCATGTCCGAGAGGCTCCATCCAAGCAGTTCGCTATAGAAATGCTTTGCTCCGGGGACATCGTTGGTCATCAACTCATTCCAGCTGAATGCTCCATGCAGCTTCATTGCTTCTGTTGCCATGACTCTCTCCTTTGCCTTGCTTGATTGTGAACCATAAGTGTAACAAAGGTCTGCTGACACCATTGTGTCAGGAGGATTCGGTTCAATACCAATCCGGCAATAATGAGGATACTCCCGGAGCAGACAGCAACCGCCATCCGCCACGGGTTCTGTTTCTATTTGGTTTCAAATGCCTCTGTCGTACCCTGTGACAGCGCAGTTTTCTGCTCTGCCCCCGGCTCTTCCAGATAGAAAACTATCAAGGCAAACACCACACCGGCGATGATACCAATCAACATGAAAAACTGGTCATAGTCCACCAACGAATTCACGGTCAGGAACAGTACTGCACCGACGTTGCCGAACGCCCCCGCCATGCCGGCGATCTGACCAGTCATGCGCCGCTGAATCAGCGGAACCATGGCATACACAGCACCGGAACCCGCCTTGGAGAAGATACCGGCAACGACAGTGATGGCCACTACCAGCCAGACCGGCCAACTGCGCTCTACCAGCCCCAGCACCAGGAAGCAGGCGGTAATGCCGGCAAAGATGATGATCAGGGTCAGCTTGCGGCCGATCTTGTCACTCATCCAGCCGCCGCCAGGACGCGCCACCAGGTTGATGAAGGGGTAGATCCCGGCCAGCAGCGCAGCGGTCACCTTGGGAATGTCGAACCAGGAGACGTAGAACATGGCAAGCATGGAGACCACTGCCAGTTCGGTGCCGAAGGTGACCAGATAGGCCCAGTCCAAGATCGCCACCTGCTTGAACTTGTACCGTTCCCCTTCAGGTGCCGGATTTTTGAGAATGTGGCCGTTGATATGCCAGATTTTCCATACCTTTATCAGGTAAACAAGCGCCAGCACCCCGTAAACCAGATAGGTGGTATTCTGATCCAGCAGGTTCATCTGCGCCGGCGAGAGCTTCCAGGCCAGCAGGGCCAGGGCCAGGAACAGCGGGATGTTCATCAGGGTATAGAGCACCAGATCGAAACCGCTGGTCACCTCCATGGCGCCGCTCTTCTTCGGCCGGTGGTAGGTGGAACCCTTCGGCGTGTCGGTGACCAGGAAGAAGTAGAGCAGACCGTAGCCGATGGCGGCCAGGCTGGCGAAGGTGATGGCATAGCGCCAGCCGTCGCTGTCCCCCATCGCCACGGCGATGAACGGCAGCGTCATTGCCGCACCGGCAGAACCGAAGTTCCCCCAGCCGCCGTAGATCCCCTGCGCGATGCCGGTCTGGCGCGGCGGGAACCACTCGCCGATCATGCGGATCCCCACCACGAATCCGGCGCCGATGAAACCGGACAGAAAGCGCAGCAGGGTAAGCTGCTCATAGCTGTCGGCCCAGGCGAATGCGATGCTGATCAGGCCGCCCAGCACCAGGATGATGGTGTACATAATGCGCGGCCCGAAGCGATCCACCAGCATCCCCACCACGATGCGCGCCGGGATGGTCATCGCCACGTTGAGAATCAGCAGCACCTTGGCCTGCTGGTCGGTCAGTCCCAGCGACTCCTTGATGAACGGCATCATCGGGCCCAGCCCCAGCCAGACCACGAAGGTCATGAAAAAGGCAAACCAGGTGTAGTGCAAAACGCGGATGTTCTCCTGGCCCAGTTTCAAAAGATTGAATCGGCTCTCGGTCACGGTTTTCTCCTCAAAATCTCACAAAGACCGCAGGGGCTTTAGCAAAACCAATGCCAACCCTAAAATATCAAAATTATCAAACAGTTGCGCATATTGCTGATTTTAATATGAGTGAAAACGAGCCAAGTTGGTGCACATAAGGGAGCAAAGAGTTACTGCCCTATAGATTAAGGTAAGCTCCATGCACCCGGTTGGTGCACCTACCTGCACGATACACTGGAAAAACTCGGTCTGTCTCAGTCTACAAAAACGAAAAAATCTTATTTAACATGTAATTATACCGCTAAAAAAGCGAGGGGAACCTGTTGGCCTGTTGTTTGCTTGAAAACAGGCCGGAACTAACAACCAGGCAAGGTCATCTCCAGAAAATAGCGTTTTTCTCCCTGAATTCAGGGGATATGTGATAAATAGACGGAACAGAGAGTCATGAGCAAATCAATCATCCGGACAACCTGCCCCTACTGCGGCGTTGGCTGTGGCCTGACCGCCATTCGCCGCAGCGATGGAACTTTCGAATTGAAGGGAGACCGCGAACACCCGGCCAACGAGGGCCGTCTCTGCTCCAAGGGCTCGGCACTGGAACAAACCCTGGATCTGGAGGAGCGACTGCTCCGGCCGGTGGTTCATGGTGAACCTGCCAGTTGGGACAGAGCCCTTTCTTCAGTTGCTGAAGGTTTCCGGCAGGTCATCGAAAAACATGGCCCGGATGCAGTGGCTTTCTATGTCTCCGGCCAGTTGCTCACTGAGGACTACTATGTGGCCAACAAGCTGATGAAAGGCTACATCGGCTCAGCCAACATTGATACCAACTCCCGGCTCTGCATGTCCTCCGCCGTAGCCGGACACAAGCGTGCCTTCGGCTCCGACACCGTACCCGGATGCTACGAGGATCTGTCGCGCGCCAAGTTAATCGTACTGGCCGGCAGCAATGCCGCCTGGTGTCATCCGGTACTCTACCAGCGCATCGTGCAAGCCCGGGAGGAACACCCGGATCTGAACATTGTAGTCATTGATCCACGCCGTACACCCACCTGCAACATCGCCGATCTCCACCTCCCCCTGCGGCCTGGCAGTGATGTCATTCTGTTCAACGGTCTGCTGGTCTATCTGGAGCAGCGAGGCGAGAAGAGTGAGCAGTTCCTGGAGTATTGCACCGAGGGATACCGGCAAGCACTGAACATGGCAGAGGCCACCGCCCCGACCATCGAGAGCGTTGCGGCCCGTTGCGGCCTGAAGAATCAGGAGGTAGCCGAGTTCTACCGCCTGTTCGCCCGCACGGAGCGAGTGGTTACCCTCTACTCCCAAGGGATCAACCAGTCCAGCAGCGGCACTGACAAAGTCAATGCCATCATCAACTGCCACCTTTTCACTGGGCGCATCGGTCGGCCAGGAATGGGACCATTCTCGCTCACCGGCCAGCCCAACGCCATGGGTGGGCGTGAGACAGGGGGACTGGCCAACCAGCTCGCCGCCCACATGGAGCTCACCAATCCCGAGCATCGGGAGCTGGTGCAACAGTTCTGGAAGTCACCACGAATGGCCAGGCAACCGGGATTGATGGCCATGGATCTGTTCCACGCTATCGAAAAAGGGAAGATTAAAGCACTCTGGATCATGGCCACAAACCCGGCAGTGAGCCTACCGGACAGCAACCGGATTCGTGCCGCCCTGCGCAACTGTCCGCTGGTGGTGGTATCTGACTGCGTAGCCAACACTGACACTACCCGGCTGGCTCACATCCTGCTGCCCGCTGCCACCTGGGGTGAGAAAGACGGGACGGTAACCAATTCAGAAAGGTGCATCTCCCGCCAACGCCGATTTCTGCCGCTGCCCGGCGAGGCTCGGCCCGACTGGTGGATCATTTGCGAGACAGCCAAAAGAATGGGTTTCCGCCAGGGCTTCAACTACCCGAACAGCGCCGCTATCTTCCGTGAACATGCTGCCCTCTCCGGATTCAGGAATGGTGGCGAGCGAGACTTCGACCTGTCCGGCCTGAAGGATCTGAGCGATGATCAGTATGAACAGATGGCGCCAATCCAGTGGCCGGTAACCCGGTCAGGGCAAGGTACCATACGCATGTTCCAACGAGGCCGGTTTTTTACCGCGTCAGGGAAAGCGCGACTGATACCTGTCGAGCCACGACTGCCACAAAATCTTCCCGACGAAGCTTGTCCCCTGGTACTCAATACTGGCCGGTTGCGCGATCAGTGGCACACAATGACCCGCACCGGCAAGGCGGCAAGACTCACCGAACACAGCCCGGAGCCAGCTGCCATCTTTCATCCCCGGGATGCCGCCGAAATCGGCATCGCCGATGGTGTACTGGTCAACCTCTCCAGCCGCTGGGGGGAGGTGATCGTCCGCGCCCGGCTGAACGACGAACAGCGCCGCGGCAGCGTGTTCGTCCCCATGCACTGGAGTGACCGCTTCGCCAGCTCGGGACGCATCGGCGCAGTAATCAACCCCGACACCGATCCCATCTCAGGCCAGCCCGAATTCAAATACACCCCCGTAAGAGCCGTAGTCTACGAACCAGCGTGGCACGGCTTCCTCATCTCCCGGCGCAGACTGGACCTCTCCGCCGCCAGCTACTGGGTGGTGGCCAAGGGGGACGGCTACTACCACTACGAGATCGCCGGCGAACAATCCCCCGCCGACTGGCCCGCCTGGGCACGGGAACAGCTCTGCGCCGACGGTGACGCCGACTGGGTGGAGTATCTCGACCAGAGCCGGCACCGCTACCGCGGCGTGCGCCTGGTGGAGAACCGGGTGGAGAGCTGCATCTTCATCGCCCCCGATCACGAACTGCCGGCCCGCAGCTGGCTCGCGGGGCTGTTCGCCAAACAGCGGCTCACCGACGCGGAACGCAAGGGGCTGCTGCTGGGCAAACCACCCGCCGGCGAAAAAGACGCCGGCCACATCGTCTGCGCCTGCTTCTCCGTGGGCATCAACACCCTGACCGAGGCGATAAGCAGCCGCAAGCTGACATCGGTGGAAGAGATCGGCGAGCTGCTGCAGGCGGGTACCGGCTGCGGCTCATGCGTGCCGGAGTTGCGGGGACTGCTGGAAAACTAACAGCGCGCTGGGAAAAACACTATATGCTCACTGTAATCCTGTATTCAGAATTCCAACGCCGATCTTGCTTACATGACAGGTAATACTACTCGGCAAGTTGTAAATATCTTTGTATAACTGCTTGGATTGCTTATGAAACAGGCCGGTTCCCAAGACGAGAAATGCGAGTTTATGACGAACAAGAGGTTCAGATGCCGGGTAGTGCATGGATGTACGGCAACGGCCACCGGAAAATCACCATTTTCCAACACAGAGATGGCACGTTTCAGGCGCAATCCGAGCAATTACCATGACAGAAGTAAAAACCCGCACCAGTAGAATGCGGGCCTGAGAGAATAAATAACGGGCGGCGTCCTGTCCACCCGTTCTGCTGGCTCATCTCTTCGTCAAAAGAACAAACTGACAAATACTTGTCATTCACCCACCCGCAGTCTGCCACCTTTACCCAAGCCCCCTTTCACTTTCTGAACCTTATAGTTTTTTAACGCCTTGACCATTTGATTAAAGGAATCGGCAAACGACGCAGTAATAATTTTTCCCTCTGGGGTATTTGAGAAGGCACCGGCACCACCTAGCCCTGCTCCACCGAACAGGCCCCCGAACAGGCTGAAATCATAATTCTTGGCATTTCCGACAGCTGCGGAAACCTGTACACCGGTTCGATTATCAACCAGAAGAAGTGTTGTTGCCGCTTCATTTTTCTTGAAGCCACCCGCCACAACAGAAGCAACAGGGCCAAACAGTGCACCTGCAATCGCACCTACTCCTCCTGTCCCTTTTTCTGCAAACTGAATCGATGGACTAAGCGTATAATCCGCAGCAACCATTTGCCCTTTGCCAAAATTGCTTCCCTGTCGCATCTCTCCGGAGCTCATCAGTGCCCGCTCGGCTTCCATAGCCTTCATAGCCGCACCACGCTCTACCACTACAAAGCAACCGGATTGCTGAATCATAAGCCGGATCACCGGAATGGTACTTCCCAACCTTGGTGCACGCCGTTGATAGATAGACCACCATGGCAAGGAGCGATCCTCAAACACCGATACCGTACCCAATGTTTCATCACACTTTGCCAGCTGGCTGTTTGCATTCTGCGTTGCCCCCCCACCAGCTGAGCCGGTAACCGTTCCTCCGCCCTGCCCTCCTCCCATTGCCGGCATCGTACTCATACAACCCGACAAAGCAAAGATCGAGCAGACCAAAACCCCGGTTATCAGCATATTTCCCTTCGCTGTCATCTCTCTTCTCCCCTTGATCTGTTTGAAAAACCTGGCATTCAACTGCAGACCATCCACCTGTTAACAGGTTGGATATCAGTAAGTTAACCTTCCGATAATACCAGAACCCGACCGGACTGCATAGCAATTTGGCAACGGAGTGACACAGGCCACTCCGCTACTCCAAATACTGCTTATATATCAGAAATCACCCGATGCATTGTTGCTGTATGTATTGTTGGTTAACGTGATATAGCAGCCATCACTTTCACCGCCATATCTGTAAACCCCCCAGCCGAAACTGTCCTTTATGACGCTGTTTGTCACGCTGAAACGTGTGGGTGTAGAGGGAAAACAGACTGAAGTAATGTTTCCGGAACTCAATGGATCTCCCGCTCCGGCATATTCAACTATCACATAATCCAATTGGTTGTCGGTACTGTTACTGCGATAAAACTCAATCCCCCCCCAGTAACCCGGTACTTGCTCAAGTCCCGTAAACAGAACAGGATCCGTTTCAGTACCAATTGCCATTAGCGAACCAGAACTGGAAACCTGTAACTTGGAGCCTGAGTTGAATTCAAGTGAAACCCCTGCATCAATGATCAAGGCCGCATTAACATCATACCTGGAGCTATCCTGCATATAATAGGGAACATCCAGTTTTTTCCAGGTTTGTGCTGTAACGATATCCTGGTCAAAAACATGAATCCGATCATCGGTGTTACCGCTATATTGGCTATCACTCCCCAATACTCCAACCATTTCGGCAGGCAATTTAACAGGACGATCATTTAGAGTCAGCGTGTTGTTTTCGAAAGAGCCTAACTGAACACTACTGTCATAGATGTGCATTCCCAGATCGCTGGCGTATCGGGATACGGTGTTCCTGATACTCAGACGTGCAGGATCAGATGGGAAGGAAACCGTGCCAATATTAATGACACCATATTCAACCGTCACATAATCCAGCTGATTGTTAGTGCTGTTACTACGATAAAACTCGATGCCATCCCAGTAACCCGGGTTTTTTCCAACCCTGTGAACAGGATTGGTGCTGCCATTGTACCAATGGCCTTTAGTGAACCAGAGCTGGAAATTTGCAACTTCGAGCCTGAGTTGAATTCAAGTAAAACTCCAGCTTCGATGATCAAGGCCGCGTCAATATCATATCTGGAGCCATCCTGCATATAGTAGGGAACATCCAGTTTTTTCCAGGTTTGTGCTGTAACGATATCCTGGTCAAAAACATGAATCCGATCATCGGTGTTACCGCTGTAACGACTATCACTCCCCAGCATCCCAACCGTTTCGGCAGGCAAGCTAACCGGACGATCATTCAGAGTCAGCGTGTTGTTCTCGAAAGAGCCCAACTGAACACTGCTGTCATAGATGTATATTCCCAGATCGCTGGCGTATCGGGATACGGTGTTCCTGATACTCAGGCGTGCAGGATCAGATGGGAAGGAAACCGTACCTATATTAATGACCCCATATTCTACCGTCACATAATCCAGCTGATTGTTAATGCTGTTACTACGGTAAAACTCGATCCCCCCCAGTAACCCGGCGTTGCCTCCATGGCTGTAATCACAATGGGCTGATCCTGCTGACCAACGGCGTACAACGAAGCGCCGTTGTTGACCTGAAGCTTCGTGCCAGCACCAAACTCCAACCTTACCCCCGGGCTGATGGTGAGTTTTGCCGGGTTTTCTACCCGAATATCATTAAGAACCTTGTAACAGGGTTCACTCAGAATTGTATCTTCAGTAATGGTGCTGTTTGTTATTTCTCCATTACAGACACCCACCACATAATCAATGATAGTCAGGATTGCTGTGGCATTCGTTCCAATGGCAGTATCCGCTGAAGGATTAGACAGCGAGAGGTTGACGGTTTCATCCCCTTCCGTTGCACTATCCGAAATAATTTGCACCTCAAATGTCTTTGCACTGCCGTCATTTGCAGCCCAGCTCAAAGTTCCCGAAACTGCGGAGAAATCTTCACCGTCAGCAGCCGTTCCGGGGCTTGCCGAGTAATCAACACTGACCGCCTTTGATATATCTCCGGAACGACTGACGGTAATCGTAATACTCGAGCTGTTTTCCGATACCGAATAGGCTGCCGCAGAAAATGATACAGTGGATGGCCCGGATATTGTGCCACCTGTGGTTACACAAGCTTCTTCACTGGCTGCGGACTCGTTCCCGGCCGCATCATAAGCAGCCACCTTGTAGCAATATTCCGTGGCCGGCGCCAGGCCAAAATCCATATACGAGGTGGAGGTGACTTTCGCAATTTCAGCAATTACATTCCCCCTGCTACCGCGTAATATTTTGAAGCCAAATACATCATTCACCTGATCTTGGGTCCAGCCCAGATGGATGTCATTTCCATTGGCTGTAGAGGTCAATTCTGTCGGCACAGGTGGTGCCATGGCGTCCGGTTCATCCAGCATTATCGATGCCGTTGCCATGCTCTTTGCCGACTTCTGACCTCGACCATCCACCGCTTCGACTTCATAGCTGTAGTTCGTGTTTGCCGAAAGTCCTTTGTCTGTGAATACGGGGTAGGGCGTCGTTCCCACCAGTGTTCCATTGCGGAAAATATTGTAACCAGCAACGCCTTTATCATCCGTCGACGCCTCCCAGGCAACCAGTATTTCAGTGGTGCTTGCAGGTAACGCCCGG